>DAORIK010000151.1:0-6318 GCA_035438465.1 Chitinophagales bacterium
TTATTCAAATATACATTTTCTCCTTCAAATATTCAATGCAGTAATTTGACGTTTATTAACTATTGTCTTATGGCTTTTGGCTGATAACTAAACAGAATAAATTGCTAACTTTGGCGCACAATTTAAATTCATGAATAGTTTATTAGCTTTTGTTATGCATTGGAATATTCGTCCGGAAATTTTTATGATTACTGAAAATTTCGGAATACGTTGGTATAGTCTGTTGTACGGCGCAGCATTTTTTCTCGGATATAATATTTTGTACTGGGAATTTCAGAAAGAAAAGAAAAATACAGACGGCGCTGACCAGTTGCTGATGTACATGTTTTTCGCGGTATTAATCGGTGCACGTTTAGGACATGTATTCTTTTATCAATGGGATTATTACAGTCAGCATTTGCTGGAAATCGTGCAAATATGGAAAGGTGGTTTAGCCAGTCACGGGGCAGCCATCGGTATTACCATCGCGCTTATTTTATACAAATACAAACATCCGGAATATACTTTCTTATGGATAATAGACAGAGTAGCCATTCCAACGGCTATAGGCGGCTCGTTTATCCGTTTCGGAAACTTCTTTAATTCAGAAATCGTAGGCGATTACACCGATGGCAGCTGGGGTGTTATTTTCGACAGATTAGGTGAAACTATGCCGCGTGTGCCGATCCAGTTGTTTGAAGGGTTTCTCTATGTTTTCATATTTATCGTGATCATCACTATTTATATCCGCAAAAATTTTAAGCCACGCGAAGGCAGCCTGATGGCTATTTTTCTGTTTATGATGTTTGCAGGTCGTTTCTTCTTAGAATACTGGAAAGTGGATGAAAATCAATTGACGATGTTCGGTGTTACGCTCAATCACGGTCAATGGCTGAGTTTTCCGTTTATAGCCATCTCGTTCTTTATATATTGGCTTTCTGTAAGAGGCAAACAGTCTGAAGCACTCAATTGAAGTAAGCAGTATGTAGTATGCATTTAAAAAATATCTTAATAAAAATGGTTTGTATTTTGCAAACCATTTTTATTAAATACTGAGACAGATTACTGAATACTGCTTACTGCCTACTAAATACTGCCTACTTAACCTTAGTCGAGTCTTCCTTAAAATCCAAACTGATAGAATTAATGCAATAACGCAGACCTGTTTTATCCCGAGGCCCGTCTTCAAAAACATGTCCTAAATGAGAATGACATTTCTTGCATATTACTTCAATGCGCGACATCCCGTAACTGTTATCCACCCGTGTCTCGACAGAAGTATTTCCGGCAATATCGTAAAATGCCGGCCACCCGCACCCGCTGTGGTATTTGGTTTCTGAGGTAAATAATAAATTACCGCAGGCTTTGCAATAATAATTTCCATCAGCCTTTAAATCGGTATATTTTCCTGTAAATGCCCGTTCGGTGCCGGCTTCCCGCAGTACATTGTATTCTTCATCTGTTAGTACTTTTCTCCATTCTTCTTCAGATTTGTTGATGATAGCAGTATCCATTTTTTCTGTTGTTTTTACGGTAGGAACCGTTGTTAAAGATGTTTTCTTGGGTTTTGTGTTTGACTGACATTGAAAACTTATCAAAGCAAACACTACTAAAAAATACAAAAATAGAGGTAATTTTTTCATACGTTAGATAATTAATAAAACGGTTTTCTGAATAAAAAGTTTTATATCTATATTCGTACCATGAAGCCATTTCATTACAAATATGCTCTTATTTTAACATTTCTTTCGATATCTAAGTTACTATTTGGATACGATGAGAATTTAAAAGTTCCGGAACTGACTCAAAGTGCAAAGATTAGTTTACTGACGGTTGGCAGAGCAGATGAAGAATTATGGCAGAATTTTGGTCATACTGCCATCAGAATAAAAGATTCTATATTGGGTTGGGATTTGGTATATAATTATGGTACGTTTAATTTTAATGATGATGCTTTTCTGATTAAGTTTATTAAACGGAAATTATTGTACTACGAGTCTGTTGATAATTTTCCTGAGTTTGAGCAAATGTATCGGGAGGAAAATCGCTGGATTCGTGAACAACAATTAAATTTAACACAGGAGCAAAAACAACAATTATTTGAAAAGTTGACCATAAACGCCAGAGAGGAAAATAAGTATTATATCTATGATTTTTTGTTTGATAATTGCTCTACACGACCGCGTGATATCATACTCTCTTTATTTAAAGATAAAACATTCGCAAAAGACGCGGATGATGAATCTACATTCCGTCAGTTGATAGACAGAAATGTTCCGAATGAATGGTTAGACCTCGGAATGGATTTGTTGATTGGTATTCCAACCGACAAAAAATCCGGATATGACCGTACTTTTTTACCGGATGAATTAATGCAACTATACGATAGTACAAAAATAGACGGTAAGCCTTTAGTAAACAGTAACGAATTGATTTTAGATGTGGTGCCCGAACACCATGCGAGAAATTGGATAACACCGGGATTGGTCTTTTGGTTGCTGTTTTTTATAATACTGATGCTGCAAATTAAATTTTCCTTCTTTTCAAGATTTAAGGTGATACCGGTCTTGTATTTTATACTACTTGGATTGTTTGGATGGTTGTTTGTATTTATGTGGTTTTTCACAGACCATCTCTGCACAAAATGGAATTTAAATATTTTATGGGCAATGCCGTTAAATATACCTTTCTTCTTTTTTGTTTTTAATAAGCAAATTTCTAAGGTTACACTCACTTTTATTAAAGTATACAGAATTTTACTGATAGTATTATTAATCGGCTGGTGGGCAAATCCTCAAACTTATCACATTGCTGTAATTCCATTAATTCTTATTGGAATACTGTTTACGTCTATCTTTTTACCTGTTCCTACAAAAGAAGATTTTAAGAAGAGATTATTTGGTTGATATTAGAAATCAGCACTCAGCAGTAATTCCAGATCGGTGAATTTCAAATCGAATTTTTGGGCTATAAATTCTTTGGTGAGCGCGCCTTTGTACAAGTAAGCACCTAATCGCAAGCCATCGTCATATTTCAGTAAGTTTTCGATACTGCCGGCATTTGCTGCATTTTTTAAGATGGGAGATAAAATATTACTCAATGCATAACTCGCAGTTCTGGAAACGTTAGAAGCAATATTCGGAACACAATAATGTATTACACCGTGTTTGGTATAAACCGGTTCATTATGGTTCGTTACTTTTGAGGTTTCAAAACAGCCTCCATGATCAATGGAGACATCAATGATGACGGAATCTTTTTTCATGGAACGCACCATATCTTCCGTTACAACAATGGGAGTTTTCCCGTTTTTAGGTTTTAATGCACCAATGACAACATGTGCTCTCGAAATATTTTTGGCTAAGTTTATCGGGTCCATCACCGAAGTATAGACTTTGTTGCCTAAATCATTCTGCAAACGTGCTAATCGATAGATATTATCATCAAAAATCTGAACGGAAGCACCAAATGCTTTTGCTGCTTTAGCCGCTGCTTCACCAACAGTACCTGCTCCGAGTATCATTACTTTTGCCGGTGGTTGACCTGCTATACCACCTAATAAAATTCCCTTACCGTATTCGTTGCTTAGATAGCGGGCAGCCGTCATAATAGCGTAATTTCCTGCTATTTCACTCATGCTGCGCATAAAAGGATAGGTGTTGTAATCGCCCTTCACATACTCAAAAGCTATTGCCGTAATGCGTTTTTCCATCATGCATTTTATCATGCTTTTGGTTTGGTTAGGCAATAAAATAGGGGAGAAGATGATTTGATTGGTATGCAGTAAACCAATTTCACTTGCGTTTATCGGACCTGATTTTAAAATAGTATCTGCTTTAAAAACATCTTCTTTTGTAAAAACAACATCAGCCCCTGCATTCAGATATTCGTCATTAGAAAAATTTGAATTAAGTCCGGCGTCTTTTTCTATAGTAATTCTGAAACCATAATTTACTAACGCAGCAACAGAGTTTGGTGTAAGCGGAATCCTTTTTTCCTGGAAATCAGTTTCTTTTGGAATGCCAATGAATAAAGACTTCTTGCTGTTGCCAATTTCAGCGAGTACTTCTTTAGGGTACAACGAGTAATCTGTTTTTATTTTACTTAAAATAGATTCCATTTGTTTATTATATGCTGCTTACCATTTCAATGGAGCGTGATTCATCAAATTTAGTAATTTTTACGTTAAAATGGGTAGTTGGAAGTATGCTTTTAAAATTATCAGGCCATTCAATAAAGCATAAATTTCCGGAATACAGATATTCTTCAATGCCAATATTCAGCGCTTCTTCTATAGATTTTAAACGATATAAGTCAATATGGTAAATAATTCTGCTATCTATTGTATTATATTCGTTTATTATTGGATAAGTAGGAGATGAAATAGTATCGACCACATTTAGTTTTTCACAAATGAGTTTGATAAGAGTGGTTTTTCCTGCACCAAGATCTCCGTAAAAACAAAAGATGCTGTATTCGTTTGCAAGTTGAATAATTTCATCAGCAACAGGCTCTAATTCTTCAATTTCTTTAACAGTAAAAATCATTCTTACAATCAGATTAACAGGTGTTTTTACTTACTTTCAAAGATTACAACTGGTACAATTACTTCTTCAATGGATACGCCTCCATGCTGAAATGTATTTCTGTAATAATTTACAAAGTGGTTGTAATTATTCGGATAACAGAAATAATAATCTTCTTTTGCAAAAACATAGGAAGAACTCAGATTGGATTTTGGAAGTAAGGCGTCTTCCGGATTTTTTACATAGAAAACTTCTTTTTCGTTAAAATTGAGATTTCTTCCCGTTTTATAACGCAAATTTGTGGTGGTAGCTTTATCACCAATTATTTTTGAAGGATTCTGAACACGAACTGTACCGTGGTCGGATGTAATAATAATACGTACTTTTCTGTCTTTTAGTTTTTGCAGTGCATTTAATAAAGGAGAATGGTCGAACCAGGATAAGGTTAATGAACGGTAAGCGGCTTCATCACTCGCGAGTTCTTTCAATACTTCCATTTCAGTGCGGGCATGAGAAAGCATATCAACAAAATTGTAGACAATAACATTAAAGTCATTATTCAATAGATTCAGAATGGTATCTTCCAGCTCTTTGCCGCTCTTGTGATTGGTGATTTTTGTATAACTCGTTTTTAATTGAACATTATTTCGTTTGAATTGCTCATTCAGAAAAAATTCCTCATGTAAGTTCTTACCTGCATTTTCATCATCGTAAAACCATTTTTCCGGATATTTTTTATCAATATCCAAAGGCATTAATCCCGAAAAGATGGCATTTCTTGAGTACTGAGTAGTAGTAGGCAATATGCTGTAAAAATAATCTTCGCTTACTTTTCTGAAATCTTCTTTTATCAGTGTTTCTATCATTTTAAAATGATCGTACCGCAGATTATCTACCAGTAAAAAAAAGGTAGGAATATCTTTTTCGAGGTTAGGAATTACTTTGTCTTTGAATAAAGTATGCGACAGTGTAGGTGTACTTTCTTTTCCTTGTTCTTTCAGCCATTTAAGGTAGTTTTTGGAAATGAATTTGAAAAATTCCTTATTGGCTTCTCCTTTCTGCATATCCAGAATATTTTTCATATCCGGATTGTCAGCTTTTTCTAATTCCAGTTCCCAGTAAATCAGTTTGCGATATAAGTCCGCCCATTCCTGATGTGTATTCACGTTATTTAATTCCATCATAATATTCTGGAATTCTTGCCTGTAGGAGGTCGCGGTTTTTTCAGAAACTAATTTCTTGTTATCCAGGATTTTTTTGATGGCTAATAAAATCTGGTTTGGTTTTACCGGTTTTATAAGATAGTCTGCAATCTGCGCGCCGATTGCTTCTTCCATAATATTCTCCTCTTCATTTTTGGTAATCATCACTACCGGAATATCACTGTTGGCAGCCTTAATTCTGGAGAGTGTTTCGAGTCCGGAAATACCCGGCATATGTTCGTCTAAAAAAATTAAATCAAAATGTTCCGTGCTGCATTTGTCTAATGCATCATGTCCGTTACTTACCGGTTCCACCATATACCCTTTCTGTTCTAAAAAGATAATCTGTGGTTTCAGTAAATCAATTTCGTCATCTGCCCATAGGATTTTTATAGCTGCCATGTGTCTGTATTATTGATTATTTTTTCTAAGTTATATGGTTTTGTTACCTTTGTATCGTAATAATACATTTATATCACAAAATACATAATTTTATTCTATTAAATAATGTGAATTTTTGCTTTTCTGTATTCATTATCGATTGATTACAGAAATATAAAGACGAATATGAATAAACGGAAAATATTTAACGATCCTGTATATGGTTTTAT
>DAORIK010000152.1:0-6241 GCA_035438465.1 Chitinophagales bacterium
GGGAAAATTATTTAGCATAACCAATTTTTGTAGATAAAATTTAGGTTAGTGTTGGTTTATAATAGACTATTGGAATTCCAGGTGTATTAAAGTATTAATGTTAAAAAATAATAAAATAGTACTAAAAGTCTATCAACTATATAGATTATTAAAAAATAATATTACATTTGTTTCGACAAACGATTTATAAACTGATGAAACGCACAACTGCCATGTATGCAAAATTATTTCCGCCGATGGAATTTCGATGTTGTAAAAGATTATTATAAAAGTATTGAAAACACTATTCATTAATCTTTTTAAAACAACATCATGAAAAATATTGAACTCAAAAAATTCAGCTTAGGATATTCATTAACACAAGAACAAATTGATTATTATAACACATACGGATTTATACATTTTGAAAGTTTTTTATCGGAACAGGAAGTAGATGAAATTATTTTTTCTTCTGAAAAACTACAGGAAGACTGGATAAAATATAATGTGAAGCAAGTGAACGGAATACCGATAAAATATGGTAAAGACGAGCATGGAAATACAATAGTACAACGATTTGCATTTGCAAATAAATACAGTAAGGAGATACAATCGTTTATTCAGCATCCGCAGTTAAATGTACTGAAGGTACTGATGCCGGACGGTGCGCGCATTGGTGAACATGAAAAAGACGGAGCCGTGTTGAATCACTATGTAAATGTGCCGGACAGTAATTACAAACAATTAGGCTGGCATACAGACAGTGCGCGTGATATTTTTTACGGAAAGAAGATTGAACAGTTCATTAATATCGGTTTATATCTGGATGATTCATCTGAAGTGAATGGCGGATTGCGCGTATTGCCGGGAACACATAAACAGGGAATTTTCAGCATGCTGTTCAGGAAAGCCTATTTTCTAAACAACCAAAATGATAAAAATGAAGTATTGATACGTGCGAAAAAGGGTGATTTAGTAATACATGACGGAAGAATGTGGCATCGCGTAGCACCATCCCCTCATTTTGGAGAAAAAAGCAGACGCCGAGTGATTTACGTGCCTTTGATTTCCGGAGCGTATCAGCCAAAGCATAATGATAGCAAAACACCGTTTTATCATAAATTCCAAAAATTGGCAGGTTGATATAACCATAGTTTTTTGAAAATAAGAAAAGTATAAAAAGTAAAATTGGCGGTTTAACGCATTTCATAGCTTTTCAGACCGGGTGCAGAGATCGCCAAACTCTGCACCTCTTTTTAATAAAAGAACGAAAATGAAAACAATTACCATTATAGGTGGTGGCGCTTCAGGAGCATTAATATTGATTAATATATTAAAGTATTTTCCGAGTGCATCTGTTTCCATAAAATGGATTGAAAAATCAGGTGAGTTTGGTACAGGCACGGCGTATTCTACAGATAAAGATTATCATTTACTGAATGTACCTGCAAATGTGATGGGTTTATTTCACGATTATGCCAATGATTTTTTTGAATGGTTATTGAAAAAAGGATATACTTATAATGAACATGATTATGTGCCTAGAAAAATTTACGGTGACTATATCAAAGAACATTTATTTGCATTGTTGAGAAAAAACCATAGTGTGCAGTTAGAATTAATACACGCTGAAATCATTGACATACAAAAAGAAAATGATAGGTACATTTTATTACAACAAAATAATAAAAGAATAAGAACGGACAGTGTTATACTGGCTACCGGAAATTTTTTACCTTCTAATCCGGTTTTGAAAAATATGGATTATACAGAAAACTCTAATTACTTCAGGAATCCATGGTCGAATGAACTCAATCAAAACTTAAAAAGAACAGATGACATCTTAATTATCGGTACAGGTTTAACAATGGTTGATAAGATTCTTGATTCGTATCATCAGATTCATAAAGGAAAGATTTATGCCATTTCCAGAAATGGCTACTTGCCGTTTACCCATTATCCCTGCAGCCGTCATCAAAGATATCCTGATTATACGGAAGAATTATTGAACGCATCAGATACTATGGGTTTATATGTTATTATCAGACATCATATTGATAAAGGTATAAAATCAGGTATTGACTGGCGTGTTGTGGTAGATACGATTCGTCCTGCATTACCTGCTATCTGGGACAGGTTGACCCTGAAAGAAAAGAAAACATTCTTTCGCCGGGTAGGTTCTTTGTGGACCGTGGTGCGTCACCGTATTCCGGTAATTTGCGCAGATATTATTCATCTTTTAAAAGATAAAAAACAACTACATATCTTAGCAGGTCGGATAAAGATAATAAAGCAAAATGAAAAAGGTTTTCTTGTTACTTATACAGATAAAAAAGAAAATCAGAGAAATGAAATTCAGGTTCAAAAAATTATTAATTGCAGCGGTCCGCAGTTAAATCCTGCAAATATAGATTCTGTATTATTTAGAAACTTATTGAATAAAGAATTGGTTTTTGTAGATGAATTAGGTTTGGGTTTTAACGCAACACCAGATGGAAAATTGTTAGATAAAGATAACAATGTGATTCCTGATTTTTATACTATTGGCAATGGCCTGAAAGGTATCTTATTTGAATCAACTGCAATTCCTGAAATACGTGTACAAGCCTATAATTTGGCAAAAGATTTATTAATGGCAGATGTTACAACAGTCTAAAAATATCGCAATGGCTATTTCTTCTATAACATGCATCTTCTTATTGATGATTTATTTGACATTGTTTAAATGTGGATTTTCTAAGAAGAAGAAAAATAGTTCACAAAATAATCTTTATAAAAAAGCCTGAATAAAATATTCAGGCTTCTCATTTTTTATGATTCTTGTAGTTAGTGTATTGACTTGTAAATGGTATAAGAACTCGTAACAATAATTAAAATTCCAACCAAACGCATAATGGTTTTGGGTTTCATAAATCTTAAAATATAGGCACCAATCGGTGCAGCTACAACACCACCGATAATTAAAGCTAACACAGGTTTCCAGGCATCAATTCCTAAGAAGAAAATAAATACCCCGGTGCTGAAAAACGTAACAAAGAATTCTGCGGTATTTACAGTTCCAATGACTTCTCTTGGAGAATTTCCTTTATCAATTAAGTTAGAAGAAACGATAGGGCCCCAGCCACCACCGCCAATAGAATCAAACAATGCACCAATAAAACCTAACCCGGGGGCATATTTCCAGCTGCTTTTTTTACTAGGTATCTGCCGGAAACTTTTTATTAAGATATAAATACCAAGCAATAACAAATATCCGGCTATGTATGGTTTGATTATTTTTCCATCAAATATTTTTGAGATGAGGTATGCACCAATAATAGCCCCGGCAACACCTGTAAATACTAATCTAAAGAATAATTTTTTATCTATGTTGCGCATAAAAATATGTGATAAACCTGAAACACCTGTAGTAAATACTTCAGCTGTATGCACACTAGCTGATGCAATTGCCGGTGGCACACCAATACCCAGTAACATGGTAGAGCAACTTACACCATAAGCCATTCCCAGTGCTCCATCTATAATTTGTGCTACAAAACCCGCTGCGATAAACAATAAAAATTCTTTATCGAAACTAAAGGTGTACAATGGGTTTGGATGCGAAGTGAAAATTTTCCATAGCAAAAATCCAATCAAACTTAATTTAAGTGTGATCATTACAAATGCAACGTATTTAAAATTTACCTTTTCCATATTTATATTTTATGTCAATTTTCTTTTTTCTTTAAATGAATATGATGTACAACTCCAACACGAAGTATATTTCTATTGAAATATTTATCGCCTGAAGGTCGTTGTTGAAACCAATTTACGTAACCAAGTTCAAATGCTACTGCTTTTATGGGTGCATAAACTAATAAAACTGATATTCTGTTTTGATCGAGTGAATTGTACTTTATCTTCTTCCCGAAATTAATCATTACTTCTTCCATAATTTTTAGTTTTACTGCATGTTTTTCTTCCTTTGGTTTGTTTAATAAAATATCTAATCCGAACTGATAACGAAAACGCATATTGCCAAAACTGAAACCTTTTGCTAATTCATTTCCATTTACGTTATGAAAAAAACGAGCTTCCATACGTGCACGATGAGAAACGGTAACACGCTTGAATGCTTGTTTATTATTGAATTCTATGTAAGGTCGAACTTCCGGTGTTTGCAAATCAAAATCAACAGTCGGATCTGTATTAGATAAGAAAAAACAAAAGCCGACACCAAAATCAAAATTATGTTTAATGGCTGTTTTTAAAGTAGAGCGCATTACTAACTGACTTTGTTTGAGTGGTGCAATAAAATGTCTTTCCTGTATATCTGTATAAACGGAAAATCTATTATTAATTTTCAAATCTTGAGCATAGGTATACCATATCAAACTTTGATTAGTGATTTTTTTTTGCGCAAAACTGTATTGTATCAAACACTGGATACCAATAAAAAGTATGCATTTTTTCATCTCTATCTATTAGAACTATATACTCTATAAAATTTATAGGCTACAAAAATAGATACTAGATATTTATTTTTCAAAGAACTCGGTTAAAAGTGGTCTCAAATAAGGGTATTTATCAATTAATTCAGGTTTTGATAATACACTGCCCGCTATTTCATTTCCGGTCTTTTCAGTAGAAAATAACCATGGCAAACGGTTAGAGTGCCATGGCTTCTTCAAAATGTACGCGAAAAATGATTTTTATTTTTTATCAAATAATCCGTTTTTTGTTTTCGAAAACTATCGTAATCTTATTTATTAAAAATTATATCTCACCGTTGCACCAAAAGTTCTCTGATCGCCCAATACGCCGGCGTAGTTGCCCGGATTTCCGGCACCAGGCAGTAATTGTTCGAAATAATTTTTATTGGTTAAGTTTCTGCTCCAAATAAATACAGAAAATCCTTCAACAGCTCTGTAACCTATTCTTGCATTTAATAAATAGTAACCATCTATATTCAGATATTTTGAAGGCGATGGACTGGAGGAGAATTTAGAACGATAAAAGTTATCTATACCTAAAAACACTTCACCTTTCTGATTAAATAATTTGACAGGATAAGCTGCATCAATTCCGAATGTTGCCGTATATTTTGAAATGCCCGGTAAAGCACCACCTGAAATGTCTTTAAATGCTGGTCGTGCACCAGTCTCTTCCAGTGGCAATGGTGCATTTTTAAAAGATAGATATTTGCCATCTGTAAAGGTGAAGCCACCATTTAACGTTATATATCTTTTAAAACGGTAACTTAATTCCAATTCAACACCAATTAACCTGATTTTATCTGCATTTGCTAAATAACCTCTGTTTAAGGTTAGGTCAGGTGTTTGTACCAGCGTTTGATAATTTTTTATTTGTGTAAAGAAAGTCGTTACGTTTAACGTAGAGTTTTTTATGGGTTCTGTTTTCAAACCAAATTCAAAGTGATGTGTAAGTTCCGGTTTTACTTTTGCTAAATCAACCAATACGCCTGTGCTGTCTGTCGGAAGTCCACCTAAATTAAGTCCAATTGGTTTGAATGTATTTGCGTAGGTAGTGTAAATTTTTACTTGTTTGTGAGGTGAGTAGGCTATCGTTAATTGACCGGAAGCATTGAAATTACTGGCACTTGCCTGGAAAGCCTGATCTGTATATACTAATTTTTTAAGTGCCAATAATGCGGCATTGGTAGTCTCGAGGCCGCCATACACCTCTCTTCTGAAATCAACAGATTTCTTGTCATAGTTCAATCGCAAACCCGGTAATATTCTGAAACCTTTAAATATTTCCCAATCTACTTGCGCAAATAGAGCACCGCTGAAGTTGTCTAGAGATGGATAAGATTTTATACCATATCCTTCTAATAAACCAGGTGTCTTCCAATTAGCACTGGTGGTAGATTGAACGAATCTCCAGGTATCTTTTCCCGCTTCTTCCTGATGAAAACCATCTGCGCGTAATTTCTGTCCAAATAAAAAGACGCCAAATACACCACTCAATTTTTTAGTAAAGGTAGCTGCATATCTAAACTCTTGCGACCACTGTCTGTGTTTGGATGGTGCCTGTGATAGTGCCAACGCTTGCAGTCCTGTAAAATCTCTGTCATTAGACGGCATCCATTTCCAGAATCTTAGAGCAGTAGTAGAGGTCAATGTACCTTTTCCTAATTTATAGTCTAAATTAACGGAAACACCACCCATGTTTTGTCCGGATTTCCAAGGCGTGTCATGATCTATAATTCTGTCAAATGGATTTTCAGAAGGTAATGTGTAATTTAAGCTTGCGATGATAC
>DAORIK010000153.1:0-6155 GCA_035438465.1 Chitinophagales bacterium
AACAAACCAAAAATAAAATACAACAAATACGTTTATACATACAATCTGACAGCATGGCATTTATTGCTGCTGATAACGAATATAAAATCGCATTAGAACAATATAAACGACAAGTAGAATTACACAAAGAAGGTTTAAAATCTCTTACAGAATTAGAACAACGAAATCAGGTTTATCAAAATTCGGTAGCAAAGCGAAACATTGCAGAAAACAAATATTACAATGCCAAACAGGAAATGCTGAATGCTCAAATTGAATTAGCAGCGATTGAAAGAGAATACGACGAAAAAATTGCCAAATCTGAATCAGATAAATTCCAATCATTTTCACAAATCAGCACCGGCCTCGGTGAGATTGCTAAATTAGAAAATCAGTACAACAATTATGTTATCCGCAATGGCTTCTATTATATACTGGCTCCGCAGAACGGTCAAATCACTAAAACCATAAAAGCCGGTGTTGGTGAAACTGTAAAAGATGGTGAATTGATGGCACGCATTTCACCTGAAAACTTTCAATTTGCCGTTGAATTATATGTTACACCCAATGATTTACCATTGATACATGAGCGTCAGGAAGTACGCTTACAATTCGACGGATGGCCTGCAATATTTTTTACGGGTTGGCCGGATGTCAGCTATGGAACGTTCAGCGGAAAAGTAGTAGCTATTGATAATTTCATTAGTGAGAATGGCAAGTTTAGAATTTTAGTAAAAGAAAAACCGGGTGCAACCGAATGGCCGGCAGTGCTGAAATTAGGCGGCGGCGTAAAAGGAATTGCATTGCTGAAAAATGTACCGATGTGGTACGAACTTTGGCGCCAGTTAAATGGCTTCCCTCCTGATTTTTACATTAAAAAAGTGCCGACAAAAGAAGAATTAAAACAGCAAAAAGAAAATGCAGATAAAGAATAATGCGGGCTCAATCATACATATACTGCTTTCTGTTTTTGTTTGTTAATACTTTATATGCACAAACAGATACTACACGCATTCTCAGCATCAATGAATATTTAGGTATTATCAAAAAATACCATCCTATTGCAAAGCAGGCAGACTTACTTACAGAACAAGCAAAAGCTAATTTGCGCATTGCCCGCGGTGGTTTTGATCCCTATCTGTATAGCGATTATGACAGAAAAGAATTTTTTGGAAAAAATTACTATTCATTTTTTTCCAGTGAGTTAAAAATTCCTGCATGGTATGGAATCGAAGTAAAAACAGGGTATGATGCAGCCTACGGTTTAAATATTAATCCGGAAAATAACATTCCTGAAAACGGCATTTATTATGTTGGCATCAGTGTACCTGTTTTAAAAAATATGCTGATGGATAAAAAACGTGCCGATTTATTCAAAGCACGCTTGTTTATAAAATCCAATGAACAGGAACGATTGTGGATGCTGAACGAGTTATTGTTAGATGCAATTCAATCTTATTATTACTGGAGCGAAGCGGCACAAATAAAAACCATTTATGAAAACGCAGCCCAAATTGCGTTCACTCGCTATCGTGCCACCGTACGTACCTATGAATTAGGCGACCGCGCCGGTATTGATACGACTGAAGCTTTGGCACAATATCAACAGCGTACTTTTCAGTTGAATGAAGCTAATTTGAATCTGCAGAAGGCAAGGTTAGTCGTTTCAAATTTTTTATGGCTGGATAATACAATTCCTTATACTTTAAGTGACAGTACATTGCCACAACCTATTGACAGTGCATTTATACAACCCACTATTTCTGCACCCTTAGAAAAGTTAGATGTATTAATAGCTCAAATCAACATACAACATCCTGTTATTAATTTATATGAGTTAAAACTAAAACAGTTAGAAATTGAACGCAAACTAAAGATAGAAAGTTTGAAACCTACTTTAAACATTAATTACAATTTACTAAGTCCGGGATTCTTTAATTACACTATTCCTGATAACAGAGTTTTTACCAATTATTATAAATTTGGATTCAATTTTTCAATGCCATTAACATTTGCACAAGGAAGAGGTGAGTTGCAACAAACCAAATTAAAAATTACGGAGACGAAATTACAGCAAACTCAAAAACAACGCGAATTGGAAATCAAATTAATGAGTATATATGCTGAATTAAACATATTGAAGGAGCAGGTGAAACTTTATGAAGAAACATTAAAAAACTATCAGCGGCTTTATACCGGCGAAGCACGCCGTTTTGAAATCGGAGAAAGTAATTTATTTTTAGTAAATACGCGGGAGAATACTGCTATTACTGCTCAGCAAAAATTAATTGAACTGCAAATAAAATACCTGGAAAGTGAAGCCAAATTAAAATGGATTATTGCGGCTCTAATAAGATAATACGAAATATTTATTGCCACTTACCTGTTGAAGTTTTTGACTTCAGTCCTGCTTTCAGCAATTCCATAAATGCATTTCTCGGAATATTTTTAGCACCTAAGCTTTCCACATGAGCGGTATGTACCTGAGCATCTATAAAGTGAAAATCTTTTTGCTTTAAAGATTCTACAAGTTTTATTAAAGCTACTTTTGATGCATTGCTTGCAGTGTGAAACATAGATTCTGCAAAAAATATTTTTCCTAAACTTACACCATACAAACCACCAACTATTTCATCCTCCTGCCAAACTTCTACCGAATGGGCATAACCTGATTCGTGTAGTGCGGTATAAGCATCTATCATTTCATTGGTAATCCAGGTTCCTTCCTGTTCCTTACGAGCAACAGATGCACATTGCTTTATTACGAAAGAAAAATTTATATCGAATGTTACAAGGTATTTTTGTGAATTTAGAACACGTCGCATGCTTCTGGAAATATGCAATTCATCCAGTTCTAAAATAAAACGTTCTTCAGGTGCATGCCATATAATTGGTTCTCCGTCGCTGTACCATGGAAAGATGCCACTTTGGTAGGCTACTAATAATCTTTCCACAGACAAATCACCCCCAACTGCTACTATACCCTCTTCTGCCCCTTCAACAGGTGGAAAAGCAAGTTTGTCGTTTAATAAGTATATCGGCAAAATAATTAGTTACAAGATTCTACAGCTGCAGAAATTCCTCTGTCAAGCAAGGCATCTTTCATCGGAATTAATTTTAATTCATCTCCATGTTTAACGGCATATTTTCCTTTGAAATGAATAAACATAGAACATTGTGTAGCTTGTTCGTGTGTATGTCCGCAAATTTCCATTAATGATTCGATGACCCATTCAAAAGTATTGACATCGTCATTATAAACAACCAGCTGATGACTGAATTCCGGAAGAATTTCTTCAAGAATATCAACATCTTCCTGAATTTGTGTATCTGTATGAAAAGAATAAATACTCATATATAAGCTGCCATGGTATTACAAAATTACTAAAAAATGAGATTTTTTAAAAGATAGAAAGTATTTAATTTAAAAATTGTAAATTTGCACCTCGAAAATAAAAAGGCGGGATAGCTCAGGTGGTTAGAGCGCAGGATTCATAACCCTGAGGTCCGGGGTTCAATTCCCCGTCCCGCTACTGAAAAGGCAACACTTAATTGTGTTGCCTTTTTTCTATTTGTGCTTACTGGATTCACATTGTCAGTTAACAGAACCAATTTCAAAACTTCTACTGAAAAGCAAACAACCATCTGATTCAGCTTATATAAAACAAAAGTCCCGAATTTCTTCGGGACTTTGTTTTTCTTGCTATTCGAAGATTATTTCTTCACAGCATCTTTAGCAGCATCAGCAGCTTTGTCTACTGCGCCTTTTGTAGCATCAGCAGCAGCGTCAACAGCAGTTGCAGCAGTTGCAGCAGCGCTATCAGCTACAGTTGTAGCAGCATCAGTTACTGCTTCAGTTGTTTCAGTAGCAGCTTCTGTTACTTCTTCAGTTGCTTCTTCAGCTTTTTGTTTGCAAGCCTGAACACCTACGAAAAGTGTTACAGCTGCGAATAATACGAATAATTTTTTCATTTTAAATTGGTTTAATTGGGAGCAAAAATAAATGAATTCTGAATATTACCAATATATTAAGTGTTAAAATTTGTCAACATATACACATAAAAAAAGTCCCAATAAATTGGGACTTTTATAATTCTGTACTGGTACTGAATTATTTAGCAGTTGAATCAGCAACTACAGCAGCAGATGAATCTGCAACTACAGCAGTTGAGTCAGCAGCAACTTCAGTTGTTACTTCAGTAGCTTCTTCAGTAGCAGCTTCTTCTTTTTGTTTGCAAGCTTGAACACCTACGAAAAGTGTAACAGCAGCGAATAATACGAATAATTTTTTCATTTTACTTTGGTTTAATTAGATGCAAATATACGGCGGCAATTTTTATCCATTATTAAACCAATTTTAACAAATTAATACATAAGTATTTATTAACGTTACTATTAATCCTCCCAATCTCTGGTTCGTTCTACTGCTTTTTTCCATCCTTTTAGTAATTTCTCCCGTTTATCAGCCTTCATTTTAGGCTCAAAACAGGCATTAATGTGTTCATTCTGAGCTAATTTATCCTTTTGATAGAAGCCAACGGCGAGTCCGGCAAGGTAAGCAGCTCCAAGTGCGGTTGTTTCTATCACTTTTGGTCTTTCAACTTTTACCTGTAATATATCCGCCTGAAACTGCATTAACAGATTGTTGGAGCAGGCGCCACCATCTACTTTTAATTTTTTAAGTTGAATTCCGGCATCTTTTTCCATAACCTCTAATATATCATACGTTTGGAATGCCAATGATTCCAGGGTAGCACGAATCAGATGTGCTTTTTTTGTACCGCGTGTTAATCCGAAAATACCTCCACGGGCATACATATCCCAGTAAGGTGCTCCCAGGCCGGCAAAAGCAGGGACTACAAAAACACCTCCTGTATCCTCCACCTTCATAGCATAGTATTCTGAATCGGGTGCTGTATCAATAAGCTTTAATCCATCGCGCAACCACTGTATAGCAGCACCTGCTATGAAAACACTGCCTTCCAAAGCATATTCAACCTTGCCATCTACCGACCAGGCTATGGTGGTCAACAAACCATGTTTGGATGCGACGCGTTCCGTGCCGGTATTCATTAACATAAAACAACCGGTACCATAGGTATTCTTTGCCATACCGGGTTCAAAGCAGGTTTGACCAAATAAAGCACTCTGCTGATCACCTGCAACGCCTGCAATCGGAATCTCCAGATCAAAGAAGATATCCGGATGTGTATTTCCAAAACTGCCCGATGACGATTGTACATCCGGCAATAAGGAAACCGGAATATCAAACTCGTGTAAAAGTTTGTCATCCCACTTCAAGTCTTTTATATTGTAAATCAACGTACGCGATGCATTGCTGAAATCGGTGGCGTGTACTTTACCTTTGGTAAGGTTCCAAATAAGCCAGGTATCTACGGTTCCGAAACACAATTTGCCTTCGTGAGCTTTTTGTCTCGCACCTTCCACATTATTCAATATCCAGTTTATCTTGGTACCGGAAAAATAGGCATCAATCACCAGTCCGGTATTTTCTTTGATGTACGGCTCCAGCCCTCTTTTCTTCAATTCATCACAAAATCCTGCCGTACGCCTGTCCTGCCAAACGATGGCATTATATATTGGTTTACCGGTTTCCTTGTCCCAAATAATGGCAGTTTCACGCTGATTGGTAATACCAATCGCGGCAATTTCTGTAGGCTGTATGTTTGCTTTTGCTACTACCTCACGCGCCACATCTATTTGTGAGTGCCAGATTTCGTTCGGGTCGTGCTCTACCCAACCCGGCTTGGGAAAGATTTGCGTAAACTCTCTTTGAGCAACGGAAACAATGTTTGCATTTTTATCAAATAAGATGGCCCGGGAGCTGGTGGTTCCCTGGTCAAAGGCGAGGATGTATTTTTTTTCCATGATACTTTCTAAATCTTCGCTAAATATAAAAAGAAAAAAACAATCTTCTGATTTATGGAATATTGGAAGTATTTGTATCTAAATAAACAAATGTCAGCTGCAGGATTGTAATGCAGGATTTGTATTTATGGTCGCAATGGTTTCAATTGCCGTGGTTCGTGACCATCGCATAGGTTTGTTTCTACAAGAACCACGGCGGAGTATTCAAAAAATTAAAAGCCCGTTTGATGACTTGGTTAACTATTAATAAAAAAGTATATTTGAATAAAGGATGACAAAAACCATAC
>DAORIK010000154.1:0-3155 GCA_035438465.1 Chitinophagales bacterium
AGATTTTCCGGTTTATTATCTGGATTTACTCAAATACCGTTCCATTTCCAATCTGATTGCTTCAATGTCAGCAGTTGTACATCAGTCACCCCAGTTGATTGTATTTCAAAATGGCAAGCCAATTTATAATGCCAGCCATAATGCTATTTTGGTGGATGATATAAAACCTGAACTGGTTAGCTGAAAATAATCTCTATTTCTTGTTTGATATCAGGATGCAAACTTTTTGCAACAGGACAGGCATGTGCAGCATTGATTAAAATCTGTTTTTCTTTTTCAGTGAAATTGTCGTCAGGAATATTCATTTTTATATGAATTTCACCAATCCTGCGCGGTTCACTATACATAACTTTTGTTACTTCCGCTGTTGCACCGTTTATATTCTTATTGCTTCCGGATAATTTAATTCCAATGATAGTAAGCATACAGGAAGCCAGCGAAGTAGCCGCTAAATCGGTAGGTGAGAAGGCTTCAGCTTTACCATGGTTATCAGCCGGAGCGTCTGTAATGATTTTATTGCCACTTTGTAAATGAATGGCTTCAGTACGTAATTCACCTAAATATGTTATTTTTGAGGTTAGCATGATAAAAAATGTTTTACTTTTAAACTAAATTAGTCATTTTAGCGTCATAATGATAGTGAAAAGCATGTTTAGGATACTATTTTTATTTTTTGGAATATTTTCTTTTGTACTTTCTGAAGCACAATCAAGAAGAGAGGATTCCAATTTAAACAGAGATTCCGTTCTGTATAAAAAGAGTTGGGCAGCAGGTGCCCGTTTAAAAAGTGATGGCTTTAGTTTAGGTGCCGAGTTTACAAAAAGTAAACGGTTTAAACGCAGTTTATTATTTCAAGTGCAATTTTCCTACTTCATACATCCAAAACAAACACGCCAGCAATCCCCATATGGTAGTGGCGGCTTATTTGGTGGCGATGGATTTAAACCATTTGTTTACGGAAAACAAAACACCTTGTTTACATTATATGGTGGTGTTGGACAAAAATTTTTACTAGCCGAAAAAGGCAAAAGACATGGAGTACAATTGTTTTTTAAATATGCCGGTGGACTTACGTTGGCACTTTTGAAGCCATATTCCCTGCGAGTAATTCCCAAGCCTCTTACTACAGCAACAGAAGATGATTTGGTGGATGTAACCTATCAGGAGGGTGTAGATAACAGCTTTTTAGATTATGAAAGAATTGTAGGAGCTTCCGGCTTTGGCAAAGGATGGAAAATGAAAGTCTTGCCGGGTTTGCACCTTGAAGTAGGAATGGAATTCGATTTTGGCAAGAATGAAAGTTTTATTAAAGCACTGGAAATTGGAATCACTTCGGATTTTTATTATAAAAAAGTACCGGTAATGGTTGATAAAAATAAATTCCTGTATCCGGGCGTATATGCAGGTTTTATGTTGGGTAAACGGAAAGAAAGATAAGAATGTTGAATGATAAATGTTGAATGATAAATGTCAGAAATAGATACACATGTTCGTCCTCGTAAACCATCCTGGTTGAAAGTAAAGATTCCTATAGGGGAAAATTATAAAAAAGTCAGAAATTTAGTTGATACGTATAAATTGCACACCATTTGTGAAAGCGGCAATTGCCCGAATATGGGCGAATGCTGGGGTGCAGGAACGGCAACATTTATGATATTAGGAAATGTATGTACGCGTTCCTGTGGTTTTTGTGCAGTAGCAACAGGCAGACCAAAATTTGTAGATTACAATGAACCGAAACGTGTTGCTGAAGCCATTAAATTAATGCAGGTAAAACATGCAGTTATCACTTCTGTAAATAGAGACGAATTGCCGGATAAAGGTGCACAAATCTGGCATGATACGGTGAAAATGGTAAAAGAACTTTCACCAACAACTACTATTGAAACCTTGATTCCTGATACCAAAGCAGACTGGAAGGCGCTGGAAGTAATGATTAGCGCAGGACAAGAAGTAGTTTCGCACAATATGGAAACGGTGAATCGTTTGTACAGAAAGGTGCGTCCGCAGGCAAAATATGAAAGAAGTTTAGAGCAGATACAACGTACAAAAGATTTCGGTAAGCGCACCAAAAGTGGTGTGATGTTGGGTTTGGGCGAAACGGATGAAGAAGTATATGAAATCCTGACCGACTTAAAAAATCACGGTTGTGATGTAGTAACATTAGGGCAATATTTACAACCTACCAAAATGCATATTGAAGTAGCCGAATTTATTCACCCGGATAAATTTGCACACTTTAAAGAAATCGGTTTATCGATAGGAATACCCTATGTAGAGAGCGGACCGATGGTGCGTTCTTCTTACCATGCAGAAAGGCATGTTTAGGCTGAAATATTATAGATAGTTTGATATTGATTTTCTAATCTTTTCCTTTTATTTTTTTCAAGACTATCTTTATATATCTCCCCTAATATCTTAAAGAATGATTTGCTTACTATATCACTTTCTTTTGATAAAATATTATTTGTAATAAAATCAAAGTTTATTGAGTTAAAAAGAATCTCTTTATTTCGAATAATTTTAGTTGCAATCGGATGAATATATACTATATCAATTTTCATTTCATTTTCTAGTAAAATATCAATCTCTTTATTGTTTATATATTTAAATAATGCTTCATACTTTTGAAGAGATTTTGTTTGACTAGTCTTTTTTAAATGTCTTTTAATTTCTTTTACATTATTAAAAGCAGTTTGCCAGCTATTCTCTTTTGTTTTAATTAAATAGTCTATCTGTTCATCATCCACTGAATCAATATCAGTTTTTAGTTCAATAAATATGGATTTAGACCCGTTTTTACAAAACATTATATAATCAACATTAGTAGAACTATTCTCACCATCTTTCTTTAATGGAAATTCTGGAATGATAATATCATATAATTCAATGTCTTTTCCTAAGATTTCTTTATAAAAAACTTCAATAAGTTCTTTCAAATAAATTGTAAAGAAAATATCTAATCTTCTTTCTAATTGATATTTTGGTAGTTTATGCCATTCTTCTAAATTACTGAATATCTTTTCTATTTTCATTTCCATAATTATCGCTTCTTCTTTTTCTTCTTTTGTTGCTTTTCCATCTCTTCCGCTTCTTTCAACAACGATTGCAAATCTTCTTTTTCTATGGTGTCTTTAGCAAATTCTATGGTTTCC
>DAORIK010000154.1:3255-5981 GCA_035438465.1 Chitinophagales bacterium
CAACGATTGCAAATCTTCTTTTTCTATGGTGTCTTTAGCAAATTCTATGGTTTCCGTATAATCGCCTTTTTCAATATGAATTACATGAACCGGATTATGCAAAAATGTTTCAATGATTTTCAACGTTGGTTTTTCTTCTGTACTGCAAAATGAAATGGCTTGTCCTTTTTTGTCACCGCGTCCTGTTCTTCCAACACGATGCACATAGTTTTCGGGTTCATCCGGTAAGTCATAGTTTACTACATAATCTACATTCGGTATATCAATGCCACGGGCATTGATATCGGTTGCAATCAATACTTTTGTCTTTCCTTTTTTAAATAAATCCATCACACGCATACGCTCATTGTGATCTTTATCACTGTGCATGGTCAGCGTTTGTATATTGGCTCTCTCCATCGCCTTCGCCACTCGTTCAGCACGTACCTTTGTTCTTACAAAAATTAAAATTTTACTATCGGGATGTTCGTTGATAATGCGTTCCAGAAAAAAACGCTTGTCGTCCATTTCTATAAAAGCCACAGCATGTTGCACATTTTTAGAAACCGGATCTTTAGGCGAAATCTGGATGCGAATCGCATTGTTGACTAAAGAATACGCCAGCTTTTTTATTTTTTCATTGATGGTTGCAGAAAAGAAAAGTGTTTGTCTGTGCTTTGGTAAAAAACGCTGCATGTCTCGGATATCATTAATAAAACCTAAATCTAACATGTGGTCAGCCTCATCTAACACCAATATTTCAATCTTCGTTAAATCTAATGCGCCCTGATGTTGTAAATCAAACATTCTGCCGGGTGTGGCAATCACCACATCAACACCTTTGTACAACGCTTTTATTTGCGCATCTTGTTCTACACCACCAAAAATACACAAGGTTTTTACACGTGTTTTTTCTGCAATCGATTCAAACACTTCGTTTACCTGCAAAGCCAGTTCATGCGTAGGTACCATTACAATACACCGGATAAAGTCTGTTCGCTTAGAGGCTTTTTCCTGATGGATTTTATGAATAATTGGAATAGCAAACGCTGCCGTTTTGCCTGTTCCGGTTTGTGCAATTGCGAGTACATCTTCGCCACGCAAAATTGGCGGAATGGATTTAAATTGTATATCTGTTGGTTTCTTAAAACCTAATTTTTCCAAATTGTACTTTATATCTTCGTTGATGTGATAGTCAGAAAATTTCATGTAGCTGTTTGTATCACAAAGTTACACAGAGAAATACAGAGTTTCTAAAGAAAAAGTAAAATGAAAATATATCTCTGTGAAATCTCTGAGTTACTCTCTGATATTATTTATAATTTGACTTCAGTAATGAATAAACACCTGAATCCAAGAATGTGTCGCCGAGTAAATAATTTTCTTTGAAATGACCTTCTTTCACAAATCCATTTTTCTCTAAGATCCCTTCAGAGGCTTTGTTTTGAGGATCAATGATTGCAGCAAGACTGTGAAAATTTATGGTATTAAACGCAAAATCAAGAATACAAGTCAAGGCTTCCTGCACTATACCTTTGCGCCAGAAATCAGGATGCAGCATATAGCCAATTTCAGCGCGATGATTTTTGCAGTCAATTGCTTTTAATAAAATGGTGCCAATTAATTTAGTATCCGTTTTTTGGGTAATAGCCCAGTTTATTGCTTCCTGCTTCGATAATAATTCCTCATAGAAATTTATTTTTGCTGCTGATTCTGCTTCAGTTTTTAAAGGCAATGCAATATGTTTCATTACTTCGGTATTGCTTAGCAATTGAAATAAATCAATTACATCATTTTCTGTAATTTCTCTTAATAATAATCGTTCATGCACGGGTTTTTATCGAGCGTATAATATTCGCACAGATTGTTGGCGTTCAAAATCTCGAACACCGTTTTGCAACCATGGCAGCAAAATGGTTTTTCTTCGCTCCAAAGCGTTTCGTCCACACAAGGCTGGCCACAATGGAAGCACAGCAGGTCTTTCTCGATTTCTACAGCAAGCATGGGGGTTACTGGATTGATGCCCAAAGTACTGGGCTGTCAAAGCGAGTAGCACTGCAATACGGCATTGCCAAGTATGATTTTCGTCAGGAATCCGGAGCCAAATCTTCAACACATCTTGCAATTGCCTAATGCTGCACTGCTTGTGGGTGATGTTAGTTTAAACAGGATGGTAAATAATAAAAGTTGTGCCTTTGTCTGGATGCGATTGAATTTCTATAGAACCCCCTAGCGCTTCTACCTGCTCCTTTACTAGGTAGAGGCCAAGCCCTCTGCCATCGGCATTTAAATGAAACCTTTTGAAAAGCTTAAAAACGGAGCCTCCATGCCGCGTCAGGTCAATGCCTAAGCCATTGTCTGAAATTGTAATGACGATACTGCCTTGGGATTCATGTGATTGAATTGAAACTTTCAACTCCCTGTCGGGTGATCTATACTTGAAAGCATTGTTCAGTAGATTATAGAATATACTTTGGATGAAGGCTTTCACCGATCGAATGGTGGGAGCATGACTAAAATCTGATTCTATGAATTTCCGGTGGTCTTCGGGCACGGCATTTTGTTGCATGGCCATGTCAAACTCTGCTTTCAGGTCAATCAGTTCAAGTGGATTTTGGCCACCGCGAAGGTTTATTATTTTGCTTAGATCGGTTACAATCTGATCCAATTCACGACTTGACTTATACGTGAGTTCTAAAATTTTTTCCTGCTCCTCGCCAGGAGGAATAGATTTAAGAATATCGGTA
>DAORIK010000155.1:0-5856 GCA_035438465.1 Chitinophagales bacterium
GGTTATAGATGTTTGTAAGCTGTCAGAAAAAAGTTGTGCAATTTTTGTACTAAGCAAATGCTCATTTTTAATATCAAGAACTAAAGCATAAATCAACCAAAATAAACCTACTCCCAGCAAACCTGCAATAAAATTATTGCCGGGTTTGTTAGATAATACAATTCCAGTAATAAAACAAATAATAAATGGAATGTACCAAGGAAGGAAAAAGGTGAGTATAAAACTCAAGATAGATATTGTAAAAACTTTTACGAGAAACATAACTCTATTTATTTACGGTTTTTAATGCTTCCTCTTTATTTGCGAAGAAGTGTAATGAATAATATTCGCCTTTACTCCATTTATCGATAAACTCTGTAAATCCTTTGCTGCCTGTGTTGCCGTTTTGTCCGCCGGGATATACGCCATAGCATTGCGGTTTTCCGTTTGTAAAGTCAACTATCATCCGCCATGACGGTCCGGCGCCTTCCGACGCGGCATTGACTATATTATTATAACCGCCGATTGCAATATCTTCTACTGAAAATGCTTTAATTCTTGCAAGGTGAGAGACAGTGGTATGTTTATAATATTGCCATTTTGTACTGCTGTTTTTGTCTTTGTTGTACTCATTGAAAAAAGAAACAGTCTTACTGAATGCTATATTAATTACATCTCTGATGGTTTCAGTCGTATCTGTATTTGCAATATCAAACAATTTAAACTTCGGATCATTAATAATTAGATTTACAGTATTGTAGGATTCAGGTAAACGAAAGGAGATGTCAGGTGTTTCTAATTCATCATAAATTGTTTCTTCAATAAAATTCCAGAATTTATAAAAATAACTTGGCGCTTCTAAATCATAATTTGCTTCGTAATTCCATGCTTTTAATGCCGCCGTTATTTTGTTTCCAACGGCATCATGACTATTATTTAAATTGGCCAATAAAGAGGGCAATACTTCTTTGGCGAGCAAACTCAGATTGTTGTTTTGTAATTTACCCATATCTTGCCAGGTATAATTCTGTGCTTCAGATAAAGTAGCATTGATAACCCTGTTTCTGTAATTTTCATACACACCGTTGGTCAAATATGGATAGGTTTGATCTACCGGGTTTTGATTGGCACTGCTACAGAAATTTCTTTCAGGATTTAAAGTGTATGGATTTTGTTCGCTTGGAATGCGTGCTTTCAGTTTAGCTATATCAACATTTGCTAATGGTGTAACAAAAGAGCCATCACCTGTGTTTGTCCGCAACATGAAATTTCCCTGCTGACGGATAGCAATGTTATTTTCCACATCTGCGTAAACAAAATTTTGCCCCGGACAAGAATAGTATTCGAGCGCTTTCAAATAATCCTGATGATTTTTTGCATGATTAAGATAATAAAATGCCATCAAGTCATTAGAGGGTTCTTCTGCTCGCCAGTAAGTGGCGATATGTTTTTTATCATTTACTTTTCCAAAAGTTTCATCATAGACAATTGCACCGATTTTTGTCATACGTATATTATCTACTACATTTTTCCCGCCTTTTACTTTATAGGTCTGTATATCATATTCAAAAGGAACAAACTCGTTTCCTAATTTATATTTCTTTTTGTCTGTACTATATTCTACGGAATAATTATTAATCACATCCCGTTCCGCATTGGTTACACTCCACGCAATGCTATCGTTGTGACCGATAATTACTCCGGGTGCTCCGGGAATCGTAACACCTTCTACATTTAATCCCGGGCAGTTTAATTGCACTGCATACCAGATGGAAGGCAGATTTAAACCCAAGTGCGGATCACCGCATAGGATTGGTTTTCCTGATTTTGTTTTTGTCCCGTTTACACACCAGTTATTACTGCCATAAAATTTATTAGCATATAAATTTTTGTATGGATTTGTATATAATGCATCCGCCAGTCGTTTGTTTTCCTTTACTGAAAACGTATCAACAGATTTAAAATTCCATTTGGTGCCTGCCGGAATAATTGGGTCTATTGCCGGCGCAGGGAAATCAGGATACATCTTGTTATAATCTTCTTCACCAAATACACGGAGAGCATTGGTATTTTCTACATCCGTGTCATAATAAGTTAAATCTTTTGCCATGTACTTCATCAGCAAAGCGCATTTCAAGGGTGTCCATTGTTCCGGTTTATATCCGATTAGTTTGTATTCTATTGGCAAATCCGATTTTTTTAATTGGTTGATATACGCATTTATGCCTGCCGTAAAACTTTCCACCACCATTTTTGAAACAGGATTTTTTTCTATTTCCTTCAGGGAGACTTCAGCAGCACGTACAATACCAATTCTTCTGGAAAACCTGTCTAGAGGCAGTGCTTTTTCGCCTACTAATTCAGATAGTCTTCCCGCAGCTGCATACATCTGGAATTCCATTTGCCACAATCGGTCTTTGGCTTCAGTATATCCTTGTGCATACATTAAGTCTTCTTCGTTATCTGCAAAAATATGCGGAATACCAATTTCATCATAAACAATAGTTGCTTTGCCCTTGAGGCACTCAATTTCAACAGATAAACTACGGTTTTCTTTTGCCTGAGCACTTTTCCAAAAACCATGGGTAGGTGAAAGAAACAAACCCAAAGCAGGAGTATCTCCAAGTGGTTTATTGAGGAAAAAAATACCAACTACGACGAGTAATGCAATAAGAAGTCCTGAAATTTTCTTAACCATAATAAAGTTGCGTTCATCTAATTTAATGAAAAGTTAGTTATAGTTATATCTTTTTAATAGAATTCATTTTATGTTTGATTAATTTTGATGTATGACAAATATTGAAATCGCTCAACATTTTGCACTGCTTGCTGATTTGATGGAATTGCATAACGAGAATCCATTTAAAATAAAAAGCTATGAATTTGCAGGCAGAACACTGAAAAAAATTAATGAGCCGTTAGCAAACTTATCTGTAGAGCAGCTGGAAGAGATTGATGGAGTGGGAAAAGCCATTGCAGCAAAAATATTTCACCTCACCAGAAACGGTAAATTAGATTTGCTGGAAAAATATCTTGAAATAACACCACCCGGAGTGGTCGATTTATTGCAGATAAAAGGTATTGGTCCGAAAAAAATTGCACACCTCTGGAAAGAACTGGAAATAGAAAGTGTAGGAGAACTGGAGTATGCTTGTCTTGAAAACAGGCTGGTAGAACTGAAAGGGTTTGGTAAAAAGACACAGGATGCTATTTTGGAGCAGATACGTTTCTTTAATCAAAGTGCAAATAAATATTTATGGTCAAATCTGGAAGAACTGGCTAATGAAATCTTATTGGAAATTCAAACACAGTATCCGGATATATTAGTTTCAACTTGTGGTGACTTCAGAAGAAAAGCAATAATTTTGGAGAGAATTGATTTCCTGATAGCTAATGAAGATATAACAGTACAAAGGAAGATTTCTGAAAAGTATAATGAGTTTCCGGTACAAATAGAGTTTTGTAATAAACACGATTTTTATTTTAAGTTATTGCAACTAAGCAGCGATAAAGAACACTTTGGTTTTTTATCTTACAAAATAGATGCAGCAAAAGAATACACTTCAGAAAAACAGATATACGAAGACGCGAATTTGCCTTTTATTGTTCCGGAACTGCGCGATAATAAACTGGAATGGAAATTAGCAGAAGCTAATAAACTTGATGATTTAATTGAGTTGCAGGATATCAAAGGAGTTGTTCATTCGCATAGTCATTACAGTGACGGAACCAATTCTTTAAAGGATTTAGCAGTATATTGTAAAGAACAAGGTTTTGAATATTTAGTAATTTCTGACCACAGTAAAAGTGCATTTTATGCACAGGGAATGAAAGAAGATAAAATTACAGAACAACACGAAGAAATAGAAAAACTTAATAAGCAGTTGTTTCCTTTTAAAATTTATAAAAGTATTGAATCGGATATTCTTAATGACGGGAATTTGGATTATGAAACATCTGTTTTAAAGACATTTGATTTAATTATAGCATCCGTACATTCGCAATTAAAAATGCCCGAAGAAAAAGCCATGCATCGACTTATTAAAGCTATTGAAAATCCTTTTACAACCATTCTCGGACACATGACAGGCAGACTTTTATTGTCGCGGCCCGGTTATCCTGTAAATCATAAAAAAATTATAGATGCCTGTGCTGCAAATAATGTTTGTATCGAATTAAATGCGAATCCTTACCGTTTGGATATTGATTACAATTGGATTAATTATTGTCAGGAGAAAAATGTCTTGATTTCCATCAATCCTGACGCACACAACCTGCGAGGTGTACACGATATAAAATACGGCGTATATGCTGCCAGAAAAGGAGGATTGCTCAAAGAAAATACACTGAACGCTTTAACTAAAGATAACTTTGAAAAATATATCAGTACTAAACATCACTAGAGCATTTTATTATCTTTGCATCCAAATTTGTTATAGGATGAAAAAATTTGTTTACACGATTGTATTTATTGCTTTTGCTTCAATGACTTTTACAGCATGTCGTCATAAGGAAGCAACTGAAGAGGTTTCCATCGAGAAGTTTAATAAAGATTCCATTTTGGCCAACAACGCTGTGCTGAAGAAAGCAGATTCAATGGCTAAAGTTACAGAACAATCGGAAGAAGAAAGGTTGAAAACAGTAACTTCTATCAAATTCGATAAGGAAGTGTATGATTTCGGTACCTGCACAGAAGGAGATAAAGTGAAAAAAACGATAGAATTTACCAATACGGGTAAATTACCATTGGTTATTAATCAGGCATACGGAAGTTGCGGCTGCACGGTGCCAACTTATGATAAAGAACCTGTGCAACCCGGCAAAAAAGGCAAGTTGGAAATTGAATTCAACTCAGCTAACAAACCGGGTGCTAACACTAAAAGTGTAATGATAGAAGCAAATACGAATCCGCCTGTCACGTCTATCACATTCAGTGTAAAAGTAAATCCATCCAAACAGTCAAAGAAAAAAGCACCACAGGATAAGAAAGGATGGTTTAAAATCTAATCAATGAAAAACTATCTTTCCTTAGTAAAATTTTCGCACACGGTTTTTGCCTTGCCTTTCGCCATGATTGGTTTTACGTTGGGTGTTTATTTTGTAAAATCAGGAACTGATTTTGTAATGACTTCATTGCTTTGGAAATTTGTTTTTGTTCTTATTTGTATGATAACAGCACGCAATGCAGCTATGGCATTCAATCGTTATATCGATAGAAAATACGATGAAAAAAATCCACGTACTGCTATTCGCGAGATTCCTTCGGGAATTATCACACCAAAAAACGCCTTAGTTTTTGTGATGATAAATTGTATTATTTTTATCACAACAACATTTTTTATCAATAAACTTTGTTTTTATTTATCACCTGTTGCATTGTTAGTTATTTTAGGTTATTCACTAACTAAGCGTTTTACTTTTTTATGTCATTTGATTTTAGGAATTGGTTTAGGCTTGGCTCCAATAGGCGCCTTTTTAGCAGTGACAGGCAAGTTTGAAATATTGCCCTTGTTTTTTTCGTTTGCTGTTTTCTTTTGGGTAAGCGGTTTTGATATCATTTACGCATTGCAAGATGAACAATTCGATAAAGAAAATAAGTTGTATTCTATCCCATCGTTTTTCGGTCAGGAAAAAGCAAAATGGATTTCCCGGTTTTTACATATGTGTAGTGTTGCCTGCTTATTGTCCGCAGGTATTTACGGTAATTTTATTTCAGTTTACTGGGTAGGCTTCACAGTATTTGTTTTATTGTTGTTCTATCAGCATTTTTTAGTGATAAGATATGGTTTGCAAAAAATTGATTTAGCATTCTTTACCACCAATGGAATTGCCAGTATTTTATTTTCACTTTGTGTAATAACAGAAATTATTATGCAT
>DAORIK010000156.1:0-5783 GCA_035438465.1 Chitinophagales bacterium
TGTTCTTTTTATTTTGCACCTCCAGAGAAACGACATTTCCTTCCTCTCTTAATTTCTGTGCCTTTGTAAGAAGGTCATTAAAAGTTACTATATCCTCACTGTATAAAACCACTATTTTCTTTTGTAAGATTGGCACTGCGAACTGCTTTTCTTCCAGGATAGTCAATACTCTTTCAAAACCTATGGAAAAACCACAAGCGGGAATCTCTTCTTTTCCATTTAATATTTTTCCAATCATTTTATCGTATCGTCCTCCGCCCGCAATGGAGCTGTTAAATCCTTCTATTCCTATCTCAAATATTTGTCCGGTATAATAACCCATACCTCTTACTAAAGATATATCTAAGGCGATTGAATAGTTATTTTGTGATTGTGAGCTAACTGTTTCAATTACCTTATTTAAATCTGCCAGTACTTTTTCAGGAATATTGGGCAATACAGTTGTGATAGAATTTATCGTAATTCCTGAATCTATGGCAGACTTAACAATACCAATAAATTTTTCTATGGATGAAGGCGAAAGTTCTGCCTTGTACAGTTCATTTTGAACGCCATCAATTCCAATCTTATCTAATTTATCCAGAATGATAAATACTTTACTGAAGCTGGTTTCTTCAAAATCACAATGAGTGGCAAGTGCTTCCAGAATTCTTCTGTCATTAATTCGTACTGTAAAGTTTGTAAAACTTAAGTTTTGTAAAGCAGCAGCAGTTGCCAGAATTAACTGTATCTCTGCAATCACATCAGGTATTCCAATAATATCTATATCGCATTGTGTAAATTGCCTGAAACGTCCTTTTTGCGGACGCTCAGCTCTCCAAACACTTCCAACCTGAATTACCTTAAAATGTTGCGGTAGTTTTGTTCTATTGTTCGCGTAAAATCTGCAAAGCGGGACTGTTAAATCATACCTTAGTCCTAAATCAACGATATCATTTGGGTTTTCAAAATTTAACTTATCACCTCTCTTTAAAATTTTAAACAACATTTTTTCATTTTCTCCTCCATCTCCGCTGGTCAGTAAATTTATTTTTTCGACGCATGGAGTATCAATCTGAACAAATCCAAATTTTTTATAACTCTCTGTTATAATCCGTGTAACATAATTCCGTAATTCAACCTCTTTAGGATTTAGGTCCCTCATTCCTTCTGCCGGATTTGTATTTGTTATCATGCCTGTATGATGCTATTAGAATTTACAAAGATATTTTATTTCAACTTCAGAATTAAAATCATTCATAAAAAATGCTTTTTGATATGAGCTGACAGTAAACGATTTTGACGGTTGATAAATGATTTGTTGTCGGTTAGAAAACAAAATACTGCTGATTTTTTTATCAATGGTAATATTTGCAATTGTATTATCGTTTGCGAATTGAATATACATCCTTTTTACCTGAATTTTATTACTCAGTGTATGATAAGTAATGCTAAGCAATGAAGAATCTTGTTTCCATAATGTATCCACCTTAAATTTACCTTTCCAGCTTGGTTTGTTGATATCGCAATCCAGTAACAACTGCATTTCCTTTTGCCAATCAAGCGTATTTATTGTTTTTTTTTCTAGTTGGTTGTTCACATTAATTATCTTTTCTTCACTACAACTATTTTTAGTGTTATTCCTGATATCAGTTTGTACCAAATCTGCCAAATCAAAATAAGATGTTGTAGCTATTACAGACTCCTCTTTCATTTGTTTATGCTGACAAGCAATTAAAAATATTGTTATTATGAGAAGATATTTCATTTTTATATTAGTGTGGTACCATCCATTTCTTCCGGTATTTCCAGATTCATTATTTTTAGAATAGTAGGTGCAATATCCGCCAATTTTCCCGGCTGTATTGTGCCTTTGTAAGAGTTGCTGATTAAAAACAAGGGTACAATATTTTTAGTATGTGCAGTATTGGGGGTGCCGTCCGGATTAACAATATAATCCGCATTACCATGATCTGCTGTTACCAAAATGACGTAATCTTTTTCCAGTGCCTTTTCAACAACTTCTTTTACACAGCTATCTACTGTTTCTGCTGCTTTAACAGCTGCACTAAAAACACCGGTATGGCCTACCATATCTGTATTTGCAAAATTCAGGCAAATAAAATCCGGTGTTTTTTCATCGATATGTTCTATAACCGCATTCTTTACCTCATGTGCACTCATTTCCGGTTGTAAATCATATGTTGCCACTTTCGGCGACGGTATCATAATTCGCTCTTCACCGGCAAACAACTCTTCCCTTCCACCGGAAAAGAAAAACGTGACATGCGGATATTTTTCTGTTTCTGCAATACGTAACTGAGTAAGTCCGTTTTTAGCAATAATCTCTCCCAATGAATTTACAATATTATCTTTACCAAAAATAGTCTTGACATTTGAGAAAGATGCATCATATATTGTCATAGTAACAAAATACAATTGCAAGGTCATCATACCAGTTTCAGGCATATTTTGTTGTGTCAACACAGTGGTAATTTCCCGGCACCTATCCGTTCTGAAGTTAAAGCAAATCACCACATCATTCTGCTCTATTTTTGCAATGGCATTACCGTTCTCGTTTGTAATCACTATTGGTTTGATAAACTCATCCGTCACATCTTTTGCATACGATGCTTTAATGGCATCAACAGCATTGTTGGATTTCTCGCCTTCACCATGCACTAATAAATCATAAGCTAGTTTTATTCTTTCCCAGCGTTTGTCCCTATCCATTGCATAATAACGGCCACAAACGCTTGCAATTTTTGTAGGCGTGAGTGCACAATAATTTTGCAAGTCCACCATAAATGATAATCCGCTCTTCGGATCAGTATCTCTGCCATCTGTAAATGCATGTACAAAACTATTTTGCACACCGTTTTCTTTCGCACTCTTAATCAATGCTTTTAAATGATGGATGTGAGAGTGAATTCCGCCATCAGAAACCAATCCTAAAAAATGAACTTTTTTATTATTTTGCTTCGCATAATCGAATGCTGCTAGTAATGTTTCGTTTTTATCTAATTCCCCATCCTGCACTTTCTTATTAATTAACATCAAATCCTGATATACTACTCTTCCGGCGCCGATATTCATATGTCCAACTTCTGAATTTCCCATTTGATCTTCAGGCAATCCTACATATTCTCCGTGTGTTAACAGACCGGTATTCGGATAATCCAGGTACAGACTATCTGTAAAAGGCGTATTAGCAGCCTCAATGGCACTGGTAGAAGGATTTCTGTTAATTCCCCAGCCATCCATAATTATCAACATTGCTTTTTGTTGCCGGCTCACTTTTGTTAATTTTTTCTAAAAAAATTTAATTTTATACTTATGTTTGGCACAGATTGTGCGATATCTTTCACGAAAATACGATTTTATGAAGGTTTTAAAGTCATTATTATTGTTTATATTTTGTTTACTATTTTGTACACGTGTGCAATGTCAGGATATAATCAGTTCTATACCTTCTTCTCTAAAAGCAGGAAATGCATCTGCTATTGCAAAGAATTTTGATAAACGTGTAGACATAACCATAGACGAGAACGCAGATAATTATAGCAGCGAACAAGCAGAAATGATATTAAAAAGTTTTTTGAGCAAATTTTCATACAGAGATTTTTCAGTTGTTCATAAAGGTACTTCACCAGACGGAGCACAATATATTATCGGAAGTTTAAAAACCGGTTCCGGTAATTTCAGAACTTACATCTATATAAAAAAGTCTGCTGCCGTTAACTATATTCAGGAAATACGATTCGAAAAAGAATAGACCCTAATCACAGGAGACTCATTCTAAAATGTACATTTTATCATTAAAAATTCTTAATCTTGTTTTATGATTGACAGTCGGGAACTTGATAAATTTATTTCAGATGCATTGTATGAAGACGTACATGAAGGGGACCATTCTTCATTGGCTTCTATCAACAAAACCACTCAAGGCAAAGCTCGTTTATTAGTAAAAGATGATGGAATTCTTTGTGGTCTTGAAGTAGCACAAGCTGTTTTTAAGAAAGTAGATAGCAATCTTAAAGTGGATATTCATAAAGAGGAAGGTGCTCTTATAAAATACGGAGATATCGCATTTCATGTGTATGGTTCGGCGATTTCAATTTTGACTGCTGAACGCCTGGTATTAAATTGTATGCAACGCATGAGTGGCATTGCCACCAAAACTAATGAGTATGTAAAAGCGATTGAAGGCACATCTGCAAAAGTAATTGATACCAGAAAAACAACACCTAACCTTCGTTTTTTGGAAAAATATGCAGTAACAGTTGGTGGCGGATCTAATCACCGCTATGGTTTATATGACATGATAATGTTAAAAGATAACCATATCGATTTCTGCGGAGGCATTACTAAAGCTGTTCAGAAAGTTCATGAATACCTAAAAGTAAATAATCTTGACTTACGTATTGAGGTAGAAACCCGAAGTTTAGAAAATGTAAAAGAAGTGCTGTTGTGTGGTGGTATTGACAGAATTATGCTGGATAATTTTGTTCCTTCAACAGTAAAAGAAGCGGTTGATTTAATAAATGGTACATACGAAACCGAAGCAAGCGGTGGTATCACATTGGAAACAATCCGTTCGTTTGCAGAAACCGGTGTTGATTTTATTTCCGTAGGTGCCTTAACACATTCTGTTAGAAGTTTGGATTTAAGTTTGAAAGCTGAGATTGGATAATTAAAAAGTTATAGTATTGAAAAAGAAAGTTCGATTTATAGTCAATCCGAAATCAGGTGGCACATTTGGTGCAAAATTCTCTGAGCGTTTGGTGAAACAAAATCTGGATTTATCAAAATTTGACTATGATATTTTTGTCACTAAATATGCCGGCCATGCAATAAAGATTGCGCAACAATCTTTGATTGAAAAAATTGATATTATAGCAGTTGCGGGTGGTGACGGCACACAAAACGAAGTTGGCCAAATGTTAGTTAATAAACCAATTACTATGGCCAGTATTCCTACCGGTTCAGGTAATGCGAATGCGCGCAAATTAAAAATCCCGATTGATGTGGCAAAATCCATCCAACTGATTAATAATGGAAAAGTATTTAAAATTGATGCATTGATTTTAAACGGACAGCCATTTTTTATGGCTGCCGGAATTGGTTATGATGCAAAAGTTGTAGAGCAATTTGATAAGATTCCGTTCAGAGGAATCGGTGCGTATTTAACAGGAGTTTTAACAACCGCTTTCACCTATAAATTACCTCATTTTTCGATTGAAATAGACAATGAGAAAATGATTGAAACGGAAGCATTTACTGTATTGATAACCTCTACAGGTCAATTGGGTTACAATGTAGAATTTACAAAAAACAGTATCTTAAACGATGGGAAATTTGAAATCACTATTGTCAAGAATTTTGACAGAACCAAAGTACCAAACTTAATTTATGAAGCATTGTATGGTGATATTGCGAGTCAGGAAATGCTGGAAACACATCAGGTAAATAAAATCCTGAAAATCAGAACTAACAAAATTGAAAGTATACAGATGGATGGCGATTACAAAGGAAAAACAAATTATATCGAAGTGACCTGCAAAAAACAGGCTTTGAATTTTTTAGTCGATAAAGATTTTAAGTTATGAGCATGACAGAAGACTGGAAAAAAAAGTTAGGTGCTGCAACCGTTTATTCCACAAATCCTGATTTTAAATTTGAATCAGAAGAGGAAGAACAAGAAACATTGTCAAACGACAAACAACTATTAATCATTTCGATTGATAAAAAACAACGCAAAGGAAAAACAGTTACCTTAATTGAAGGTTTTATTGGCAAAACAG
>DAORIK010000157.1:0-5735 GCA_035438465.1 Chitinophagales bacterium
TCTTCAATAGTAAAAGCGCCAATATCACCTTTTCCGTGTTTTCTTACAGAAATCTGCTTGTTTTCCACTTCTTTTTCGCCAATTACCGTCATGTATGGTATTTTCATCACTTCCGCATCGCGAATCTTCTTTCCAATCTTTTCAGCGCGTTCATCTACTTTTACTCTAAATCCTTTCGCTTTCAATGTTGCAGCCACACTTTCCGCATAGTCCATAAATTTGTAACTAATCGGTAAAATAGCGATTTGTTTCGGCGCCAGCCACAACGGGAAATTACCTGCACAATGTTCGATTAAGATGGCCATAAATCGTTCCATAGAACCAAACGGTGCACGGTGAATCATTACAGGTCGGTGTCTTTCATTATCAGCACCAATATATTCCAGATTGAATCGTTCCGGCAAATTGTAATCCACCTGAATAGTTCCTAATTGCCAGCTTCTGCCAATTACATCTTTCACCATAAAGTCCAGTTTCGGACCATAGAACGCTGCTTCACCATATTCTGTAACGGTTTTCAGTCCTTTCTCAGCTGCAGATTCAATGATGGCGGCTTCCGCTTTTGCCCAGTTCTCATCCGAACCAATATATTTATCTTTATTTTCCGGATCGCGTAAAGAAATTTGTGCGGTAAATTCTGTGAACCCTAATTTTGCAAAAACCAATTGCACTAAATCAATAACCGTTTTAAATTCTTCTTTCAGCTGGTCAGGTGTGCAGAAAATATGCGCATCATCTTGCGTAAACCCACGAACACGAGTCAAGCCGTGTAATTCACCACTTTGCTCATAACGATACACTGTTCCGAATTCGGCTACTCTATAAGGTAAATCTTTGTATGATTTTGGAATATGATTGAAGATTTCGCAATGATGCGGACAATTCATTGGCTTTAAGAAAAACTCTTCGTTTTCTTCAGGCGTATGGATGGGTTGAAATGAATCCTTGCCATATTTTTCGTAGTGACCGGAAGTTACGTATAAATCTTTCTTGCCAATATGTGGTGTCACCACCGGTAAATAGCCTCTTTCAATTTGTTCTTTTTTTAAGAAATCCGTCAGCTGTTCGCGTACAAAAGTTCCGTTTGGCATCCACAATGGTAAACCAGAACCCACTTTTTGCGAGAAGGCGAACAATTCCAATTGCTGACCTAATTTTCTGTGATCGCGTTTTTCCGCTTCTTCCAATAAACGCAAATGCTCGTCCAATTCCTGTTGATTCGGGAACGTAACTCCGTAAATTCGGGTTAATTGCTTGCGTTTTTCATCGCCACGCCAATACGCACCGGCAACTTTCATCAGTTTGATGGCTTTGATGTGACCAGTGTTTGGAATATGCGGACCGCGACATAAATCCGTGAAATTGCCTTGGTTGTAAAACGTAATTTGTCCGTATTCTAATCCTTCCAGTAATTCCAGTTTATATTCATCGCCTTTTGCTTCAAAATACTTTACAGCATCAGCTTTAGAAATATCCTGTCTTTTATATTCACTTTTCAGGTTGGCTAACTCCGCCATTTTCTTTTCAATCTTTGGCAAATCAGCCAGCGTGATAGAGACATCACCGGAGTCAATATCATAATAAAAACCATTCTCTACCGGAGGACCGATACCAAATTTCACGCCTTTGTACAAAGCTTCCATCGCTTCTGCAAATAAATGTGCGGAAGAATGCCAAAAGGTAGATTTACCGTTCGTATCGTTCCAGGTCAGTAATTTTAAAGTGGCATCTGCATTAATTGGACGCGTGGCATCCTGTACTTCGCCATTAATTTCTGCAGCCAACACTTTTTTAGGTAAGCTATTGCTTAGTTGCCCTGCAATCTCTAAAGCAGTAATGCCTTCATTGAATTCTTTTACTGCGCCATCCGGAAAGGTAATTTTGATACTCATAACTTGAACTGCGAAAATAATGAGATTAACTCATTAAAACAATTTAAGTTATTGTTTCTAAAAATATAAGGGGGTGAATATGTTATTCACTTTTTTTATATCCAAGCACCCAAGCTATAATGGCACCGATAATGGCACCCATCACGGCATTAATTACAATATCTGCAATGACTACCCGTTTGCCTAGTAAATACATAGTAGACCACATATACACATCTAAACTTATAGCAATAAGCAGATAAATCCATGAACCGGCTATAGCACCTTCCGCTAAAGTTGTAATCTTTGCCCATTTGTTGAAAATAATTGCTAAAAGCAATGTGCCGGCAAAACCTGAAATAAAAATACCGATGAGATTTGGTTCAGCATACATTAGAAACGGATAGTGCAAAGAATGGGCAGCATAGAAATCTGCTACCAGTTTAGCATAAATCAACCATCCTAAAAAGAAAGAAACGACTGCGCCAATCAAGGCTGCGATTAATACTCTTACATTCATAATTATTTGATTTAGTAAATACAAATTAGTACTTTTTGTAATAAGCAGCAATTTGTTTTATTAACAATCGGATGAAAACACTAAATCGTTGAATATGAGAATTTGTACTAAGGAATAAATTTATAGCCTATACCACGTACCGTTTCGATGTGTTGTTTGCCCACTTTTTTTCGTATCTTTTTGATGTGTGTATCGATGTTTCTGTCGCCGACGATGATATCGTCACCCCAGACTTTGAGTAGAATATAGTTTCTTTTGAATACCTTTCCCGGACGGGATGTCAATAAAACGACCAACTGGAATTCTTTCTTGGATAATTTCAGCGGTTCGCCTTTTTTGTAAATCATTACCTGTTCTTCATCAATTTCCAGATTCCCAAACTTTTTAATTTCCTTGGCAGCTTCTTCTTTTTCATAACTTCTCCTTAGCAAAGCTTTTATTCTGTTCGTGAATAAGCGTGAACGCGCAGATTTAGCTATAAATTCATCAGCACCGGCTTCAAAAGCGGTTATTTGTGTAAAATCATCTGAACGGTTGGAAAAAAAAGCAATCGGCAACTTAGAAAGGTTGGTATCAGCCCTGATATCCCAGCATATTTCTATGCCATCAGCCTCATTCAAATCTACTTCTAAGATAACTAAATCTGGTTTTTCTTTCTTTACAGTTGCTACAAAGTCTTTTGTTTTGGTAACTTCCGTAAACTTGTAGTTTTCCGACTTAAATGCTTTTACAGTAGTTTCAATACTGGCTTTATCCTTATCAGCAATAAGAATATGGTACTTCCTTGTCTCCGTAGATTTTGAATCCATAAATTGTTTGTCACTACTAATGTATTCCATATTATTGGTAAGAAAAGGTTATCTATACAAACTACTTACAAAATTCACACAATTTACAATAATATTTTATACTATCTTGATGCGTTTTAATGAAAATAAGTTCATTTGTAGCTGATAAACAGCTTAAACCGGTATTTTGGAATGAAATTTGTATCACAATTGCTAATAAATGTAAAATTTGATTTTGAACCATTTATATGGTAATATTGTTAAACGAATATGAAACACATGAAAAATAAATTCTTGGGCATACTTGGAGCGTTCTTCATACTGGCAGTTAGCTGTAATGCAACTAACAACACCAATGCAGCCTCGAGTGTTGGAAATGCTATTTCCGGTAAGACGGTATATGATTTTACCATGAAAGACATTGATGGAAATAATGTTTCGCTATCTCAATACAAAGGAAAAATTATTGTGATTGTTAATACAGCCAGCCAATGCGGATTGGTAGGTCAATTTTCAGAAATTGAAGCATTCTATAAAAAATACAAAGAAAAAGGGGTAGTGGTTTTAGGATTTCCGGCAAATAACTTTCTTGGACAAGAACCATTGAGCAATGCCGACATCAAAGGGTTTTGTACAAAAAATTATGGTGTTACTTTTCCTATGTTTTCCAAAATATCTGTGAAAGGAAACGATATCGACCCGTTGTATAAATATCTGACCAGCAAAGAAGAAAATGGTGTGATAGATGCACCGGTGAAATGGAACTATCAGAAATTTATCATCGGAAAAGATGGTAATGTGGTAACTTCAGTAAATCCAAGAACTACCGTAAATGATGCGGAGTTCTTGCAAAATATAGAAGACTTGTTGAAATAGACAAAGTCTGGACTAGGAATCTTGGGCTTGGATTTATCCAAGCCTTTTTTTATTTTTATTTAACCACATAGACACATAGATATTTAGTATAGAATTATCAGTTGTTACAAGATAATCGGACATCAAGAGAGAAACATAGTCTCGCCTTTGGCGAGTTTCTTTGTGTCTCTTATGACTAAAAGTAAGTTAAGCACCAACCGAATATACTATTGAAAAAACTATGTATCTATGTGGTTTTTAAATCAAAAACATGTTTTATTATGTATATTGTAAATTATATTTTTGATATAAAATGTTATTACAACGAGCCATTATTTTTCAACCTAAACGACTTCCTAAGAATCACGTTTATGAAAGTGTATTTCCGCTTACAGAGTATTTCTTTGATTTTAGTATAAAAGAAGAAAAATTTTTAATCAATGCAGTACATTTAAAGGCAAAAAAAACAAAAGGATTGGTTTTCTATTTGCATGGTACACTCAATAATATCCAGTACCACTTATCTAAAGCTGCTGTTTTTATAGAAAATAATTATGATGTAGTAATTATTGATTATCCTAAATATGGTAAAAGCAAAGGAAAACTTACAGAGGAGTTATTACATGTGGTGGTGGAGATCTCTTTTCAGAAAACTATTATGGCGTTAGATTTTACAGGCGATGTGGTTTTAGTGGGTCGGTCGTTGGGGACAGCACTGGCAAGTAATCTGGCCGCAAAAATAAAACCTAAAGGTCTGATATTAATTTCTCCATACTACAGTATGCCGGATTTGTTTCAACATAAAGTAAAAATGTTTCCGTTTAAAAAATTAAAATTCAAGTTTGAAAATCATACATATCTGCCGCTTGTAACGTGTGATGCATATATTATACATGGAAATGAAGATAAATTAATTCCGATTGTATTATCACGAAAACTGATTCCATTTTTAAAATCTCCGGAATATTTTATCGAAATAGATAAAGCTAACCATTTTGATGTGCATGAAAAAGAAGTGTATAAAAAATTGATTAGAAAAATTTTGAAGTGAATAAGTATAGGTTCGTGATGACACGAACCAAGGCAGGAGAACACTTTGTCGAAATCAAAAAATCTAACCATTTTGATATTCATGAAAAACCCGTCTTCAAAAAAATGATAAAAAATATTTTATCTTAACTTGTTTGTTTTCAAATAGTTATAATTTTTCCAAAAAATAATTTCAAAAAATTTATGGAATCTGTGTGCAGTTGGTATCTAAATGGGTGAAGAAGCAAAGAAGTGAATGTACTTAATCGCGAAAACAAACTTTGGAGCTTCAGAAATTAAATTGATTTTTTAAACGTAATTAAAATTAAAAACATGTCAGCAATCAGAAATCAAGTACAGTTAATCGGAAACTTAGGACAAAAACCCGAAATCAAAACTTTTAGCGAAGACAAAAAAGTAGCTAAGTTCAGCATCGCAACGTCGGATTATTATTACGACAACAAAGGCGAAAAGAAAGAACAAACGCAATGGCACAACGTTGTGGTTTGGGGCAAGCAAGCCGATGTGGTAGAAAAATATCTCGACAAAGGTATGCAGGTAGCGGTTTCAGGTAAAATTACTTATCGCAACTATGACGATAAAGATGGCAACAAAAAGTACATCACGGAAATTATTGCCAGCGACTTCTTAATGTTGGATAAGAAAAACTAA
>DAORIK010000158.1:0-5710 GCA_035438465.1 Chitinophagales bacterium
GTACATCACGGAAATTATTGCCAGCGACTTCTTAATGTTGGATAAGAAAAACTAAAATTCCATATTTCTTTTTGGTGAGCCGTTTGTAAGTCTACAGGCGGCTCATTTTATTTAACATACATTGAAATCTGTATTAAACACATAGACACATAGTATATACATCACAAGATTTAAAGGAATACAAAGAAGCTACGCTTTTCACATCAGGGCTATGTTAAAAGCGTAGCTTCTATATTAATCTTTTTTTGTTCATAGAATCTATGTTTCTATGTGTTTTTAGCGTTCAAATAATATATTCAGTCTTGATATCACAAATTGTGACAGCAAATTCTATGGATTCCAACTTGATGTCGCATTTTGCAACTTCAAGTTTTTTATTTAAAACAAAAATCATTTTTTCATGTTTTATTGTTTTTGTACCTTTAAAACATGGACGACATGGTAATAAATAACGGAATGGTCATAGAACCGAATCCATCTCTTGAAAACCACTACAAAGATATTCTCAACTTGATTGGAGAAGATCCGAATCGTGAAGGTTTGATAAAGACACCGCATCGTGTGGCAAAAGCCATGCAGTATATTACACACGGTTACAATCTTGACCCAAAATCTATCATTCAATCTGCAATTTTCAACGAGAATCACAGCGAAATGATAATTGTCAAAGATATTGAGCTGTTTTCTATGTGCGAGCATCACATGTTGCCGTTCTATGGAAAGGCACATGTGGCGTATATTCCCAATGGAAAAATTACCGGACTGAGCAAAATTGCACGCGTGGTGGATGCTTATGCCCGACGACTGCAAGTGCAGGAACGACTGACTACCCAAATTCGTGATTGTATTCAGGAAGCGCTCGAACCATTGGGTGTGGCTGTTGTAATTGAAGCAAAACATATGTGTATGATGATGCGAGGTGTTCAAAAGCAAAATTCGGTAACGACCACTTCTTCATTTACAGGTGAATTTGAGAAACAGGCTACCCGTTCGGAGTTTGTGAAGCTGATAAGTGCGCACTTATCTTAATATTTATCAAGTATCGGGATTTTATGTTTGTTGATTAGAATTAAATAACCTTCATTTCTCATTTATTTAGCTAAAGTGCCGTAATTTTGAGTTTTATAGTTTGCAAATAGTAACTTATGAAACGCACGCATATTATAGCACTTATTTTTGTAGCTGTATTGGTTGCTTCCTTAACAGTAATGTTGGGAAGAGGATTTAGCCGATACGAAAATTTTGAATCTTCTTACGCTAAAAAAGGTAAAGAATTTACAGTTGTTGGTTATTTGAATAAAGAGAAAGGAATTGTTTACAAACCTGAAATTAATCCTAATCAATTTTCGATGTATGTAAAAGATGATAAGAATGTTGAGAAATTAGTGGTTGTAAATAAAGCCAAGCCTCGTGATATTGAAAAATCGGAGAAAATAGTAATTACCGGAAAAATGAATGGCGATACATTTGAAGCTAACGAAATTTTATTAAAATGCCCTTCCAAATATAAAAACAGAGAACAAGAAGCCAATAACGGCAAAAGCATTTAATTTACTTACGACTTTCCATAAACGACTTACGACTGACATATGAATATTCACGCTATTGGTCAAAATATATTGTTCGGTAAAGTCGGACATTTTTTAATTATACTATCCTTCGTCACTTCACTTGCAGCCTGTATTGCTTATTTCTTTGCTACTATTTACAGAAGCGATTCTTCAAAATCTTTTCCATGGATAAACTTTGGCAGAAAATTATTTATTCTGCATGCTGTTGCTGTATTTGGTGTCATGGCAAGTTTGCTAATCATTATTCACGGTCATTTCTTTGAATATAAATATGTCTGGGAACATACGTCAAAATCATTACCAACTTATTATCAGTTTTCCGCTATGTGGAGTGGACAGGAAGGAAGCACTTTGTTGTGGATGTTCTGGCATGGCGTGTTAGGTTGTGTATTGATTTTTAAAGCAAGAGACTGGGAAAGTCCTGTTTTGTCTATCGTTGCATTAGCACAGGTACTATTAGGTTCTATGTTATTAGGCATTTATGTCGTTGGTTATAAATTAGGTTCCAGTCCGTTTGCTCTGATGCGCGACACGATGGATATTCCGGTTTTCAAAATGAATCCGGACTGGATTCCGGAAGATGGCACCGGTTTAAATCCGTCGCTGCAAAATTACTGGATGGTGATACATCCGCCAACTTTGTTCTTAGGATTCGCAGCATGTACCATTCCGGGAGCATTTGCCATCGCATCTTTGTGGCAACGTAATTTTACCGATTGGGTAAAACCTGTTTTGCCATGGAGTTTGTTTGCGTTAATGATTTTAGGAACAGGTATTTTAATGGGCGGTGCATGGGCTTATGAAGCCTTGAGTTTCGGAGGTTTCTGGGCATGGGACCCTGTGGAGAATGCATCTTTAGTGCCATGGTTGATTTTAGCTGCAGGTATACATACATTGATGGCATACAAACACACAGGTTATTCTTTGCATGCAACTTATGTCTTTTTTATTGGAGCATTCCTATTGGTATTGTACTCATCTTTCTTAACTAAAAGCGGCATTTTGGGTGACGCTTCTGTGCATTCTTTTACCGACTTAGGAATGAGCGGACAGTTGGTAGTAATTATTTTAGTCTTTTTAATTCCTGCTGTTTATTTATTTATTGAAAGAACTTTAAAAAAGCAGATTCCATCAAAACAAGAAGAAGAAAAATTATCGTCGAGAGAATTTTGGTTGTTTATTGGTTCTCTCATTTTTGTTTTTTCAGCAGTTCATATAATTGTGTTGACTTCTTTTCCTGTTATAAATAAAATATTCAATTCAAAAATTGCACCACCATCCGATATAAAAAGTCATTACAATGATGTTCAAATTTGGATGGCTGCTTTAGTTGCGTTTGGTTCGGCCGTCACGCAATTTTTTAAATATAAAAATGATGATTTTAAGAAGGTTGGCAAACAATTAGCAATTGTATTTTTCGTTGCAGTTGTATTGAGTTTAGTTGTTGTTATTCCATTTAAACTTTATCGGCTTGATTATGTGTTATTGATTTTATTTGGATGGTTTTCTGTTTTGGCGAATGCTCAATACATTTTTCAGGTATTAAAAGGTAAATGGAAAATTGCAGGTGGGTCAGTGTCACATATTGGATTCGCTATTATGCTGATTGGAATTTTAATTTCACAAGGCAGACAGGAAGTACTTTCTGTAAATAAATTCGGAATTGATTACGGTGCAGGATTTTCTGATAAAGAAATTGCGGAGAATGTACTGTTATATAAAGATGAGCCTACTAACATGGGTAAATACAGAGTTACTTATTTAGGTGATTCTACAACTGCTCAAAATATTTATTTTAATGTTCGTTATGAAGAATTAAATAAAAAAGGGAATGTAAGAAGAGTGTTCACCTTACACCCGAATATTTTACTGAACAGTAAAATGGGTAACAATCCGGTGCCGTCAACACGCAAGACAATTTCATCGGACCTGTATACTCACATTACATCTGCTCCGTTAAAGGAAGATGGAACACAGGCTGACTCAATTGTACAGGAAACCTACACAGTAGCGGTAGGTGATACTATTCCGGCATCGCGTTGTATGGTAGTTTTAGAAGGTATTAATCCGGATGCACATATACACGGCTTTGAACAAAAACCCAAAGATATAGCGATAGGCGCAAGGCTGAAATTTATTTCTTTGGATACGACGTACACCATTGAACCGGTATATTTGGTTAGAGAAGTAGTTGCAACAAGTATTCCAGCACGCGTTGAAAAAAACAATGTAAGTTTTTCTGTTATAAAAATATTGCCGGAGGAAAATAAGATGCAGATTTTAGTCGAACAAAAACTGAACAAGTTTATTATCATGAAAGCGATTAAATTCCCCTACATAAATGTGTTATGGCTCGGATGCTTTGTTATGGTTTTTGGAATATTGCTGAGTATATTGCGCAGGAAAAAAGAAAATCTGGCAGCACCGACAAAATAAATTTTAAGGTGTTTTTGTGTATATGCATTAAAATTATTTTGAATGCAATTCTTGTACTGATTCCAATTTCAATTTTTTTTATTAACCGATAAAAAATGGGATAAATGGAGATTTATTTTAGCGGAATAATTTCTATTATTAGATTATGTATTTCTTTATAAATCCTTTTATGTATTCTAAATAGATAGGGAGGAATATAAATAAGTTCAGTATTAGTATCCAGATAAAGAAAGGTTTTATAATGCTAAAGTAACAAAGAAGGAGTAAAGGTAAGTGTATTTCGTAGAATTCATTAAGTATTTTCTGGTTCAGAAATATGTATATATCGTCTGCATCTTTGAAGATTGTTTTTTTGTTTTTTATTTTTTGCATAACGAGATATGAAAGAATATATAGTATGAAAAATATTACCACAACATGATGGGTATTAGGCAAAAAATAAATCATAGGAAAAAACAACAGTAATTCCAGAGGAATTAATAAACGTAATACTTGCCTCTTTGAATTTTCCTTTCCATAATTTGTTACGAAAGTAATGGTCTTTGTATTTATATCATTATCGAAGTCTTCAATCTGATGGTTAATAATATTTCTGCTCCCGACAATGATAAGCCAGATAATATAGTTCCAGATTAAGGTATTTTCAAAGGAAACACCTTCCTCGATTTTCGAATAAGTATACGTTGCCAGAAAACATGGAATGACTTGCGCATACAGAGCATCTGTCAGAACTCCTGCAAGCCCTCTTTCTTTTAAACGAAAAGGAGGTAGAGCATAAACGATAAATAGCAAAAATTCTGTTAAGATCAATAATAAGGAGAATCTGTCGAATGGAAGTATGAACCATGGAAATACTGATAGTATGAAGAAGAAGAATACTAATAATATTCCCTGGACTCCGGAAAATTTAAGAAATAAGTTTTGCTTATTATTTTTTATATCATCGTGGTAGTCATGATAATCATTAAAAGCATACCCGATTCCTGCGATGCCAACAGATAATATGATAGAAACAACAATGTAAAGTAAGATTTTTGAGCTAAATGAATGAACAGAAAATAAGACGACATATAAACTGCAAAAAATGATACTGAATTTATATTGAGCGTTATCCCATAATCTGTTTCTTATATTGATGAATGATGCCATAATTAAAGTTCATCTTTATTGATATGATTCATCTGCAACTGATAAATATTCTGTAGGAAATAACGGTGCTTTCCTTTTTCTATATCATATTCCGGTTTATACAATTTTACTTCAAAGAAATCAATTGGAAATATATATTTTTCCCAGTTGTCAATTTTGGCAATGCCGGTTAATTCCTGAAACTCATTTGAAATAGACAAGTTTTCAAAGTCTTCTAAAGGAATGTCAATTGTTTTTATAAAAACAATTACATATCCTATTTCCCTGACCAGATCAACAAATTTATTTAGATCAGCTACTTCATAATAATAGGCTTTATTTATTTTAGTTATTTCGCTATCTATTTTTCGTTGAACAAACCAGTTGCTGGAGATGCGTCTGAATAAATCTTTGATATATACTTCACCACCCGGTTTCAGTATTTTCCAGATAGCTTTCAATAATTTTTCTTTGTCTGTTGAGTGTCCGAATGACTCTAAAAAATAGGCTTTATCAAAATGCTCTTTGGGGAATATATTATCTACCGTATGATAATCATGAAGATGTACCGTTAT
>DAORIK010000159.1:0-2710 GCA_035438465.1 Chitinophagales bacterium
CTTTTTTATATAAATGAGCGTTTCCAAAGTTGGGCTTTGGAAACGTTTTTTATTTGGACGATATGGTAATCAATTTTGATAACTTGTATATTTGGTTTATATTTATTGTATGACGCTTATCAGACATATACGCCTAATTTTGATTGTATAGGTCTGATTTTGTCAAACCTATAAACAAGTTAGGCACAATTATACAGAACAATGGCATCAGCATTTTGGACACTTGAAGACGGACGAGCATTAGCTAGACGATGGACAGGGATGGCTTATTTATTAGAATTAATCACTAACGAACTAAAAGAAATTAAAGGAGCAGAAGAGTTCTATGATTTTTTAGAAAAGTTTGTCTATCGTGAAGAGAACGGAGACGAGTATAATGGGTATGGTGGATTCATTAGAAAAGACGAGAACATAATGTTCAACTTTGACTTAAGAACATTTGCACCTAAAAACCGTGACTATTTTTGGCTAGCGACACAAAATGCATTAACCAAAATAAAAATTCAGAAAGACAAACAAAATGAAGGCATTGAATTTCTATTGACTACTTTATTGGATATGCATAATAGAATAAAGAATGGAGAAGACCCAATGCTTCTAAATGACATGAGAATAATTGAACCCGAACCAAAAGTAAAAATTGGACCCGGATGGTAGAAATAACTGTGCCTAACAAAAAATTGGCGTCAGTTGTGGTTCATTTGGTAATTAAAGTTTTGTGTAATAAATTAAATTTGTAAATAATTGATAGTTTGTGCTAAACACGCACAACCATCGCCAATTTTCAGCCGTTAATCTTTTCTCTTTTTTGCGGTTTAATAAAATTTTCTCGTTTCTGGCAGGTGACGTTTGCTTCGCTAAGTTTTCGCAAACTGAACACCACGTCAAAGGCTAAAAAGAATTTCAAATTTTATTTTTGTTGACAAAAGCATTCTTGTGGAATTAATAATCAATTTCTAAAATCTGTATTGCATATCCCGCTGTGGTTTTCCAATCAATACTGAATAGTATTGTAGTTTTAAAGCCGCTACAAAACAATAAACACGAAAATTAAAAAAGGAAAAAGAACTTGATATACTTAAATCATTTATGGAAATAAATTGAAACAGGTTTCAAAATAGTTTTATAACTTTGTATTAATTGAAAACAAGGAATGAAATATTAAGTTATTTGACTGCTAATAAAACAATGCTTTTAAAAAAATATTCTTTAGCATCTATTGGCATTTTTGGTTCTGTAGCACGAAACGAAAATAAAGAAAACAGTGATTTAGACATTTTAATCCTTTTTAATGAAAACACTTCAAATATCATTTCTAAAAAAGCTGCATTAAAAAATCAACTTTCTACAGAATTAAATATAAGAGTAGACATTTGTTCTGAAAAATACATTAAACCTTTCTTCAAAGAAAATATTTTAAAAGAAGCCATTTATGTATAATTTATTACCTAAAGACAAGGCTTGTATTTTAAATATTATAGATTGCATTAAAAAAATCAACTTATTTACTAACGACCATTCTTCTGCTGAGAGTCTTTTTAACGATAAAGAATCTTATGATGCTGTCTTGCTTAATTTTTTAGTAATTGGTGAAATGTCTAATAAAATCAGCAACACCGCCAAAGAGAATTTTACAGCTATTGATTGGACAAATATTATTGGATTTAGAAACATAATTGCGCATGAATATTTTGGAGTAGACGCCGATGAAGTTTGGGAAATTGTAAATGAACACTTACCAATTCTATTGATAGAACTTGAATCTAACATCTAAAAAAGACCAATGGATAATACCAAAATTCCTTATCAATTTCCCAAACAAAAAAGTTTTTATAAAGGAAAAGTTCGAGATGTATATAATATCGATGACAAATATCTGGTGATGATAGTCAGCGACCGCATCTCTGCATTTGATGTAGTCTTGCCACGACCAATACCATACAAAGGACAGGTACTCAACCAAATTGCAGCCAGTTTTTTAGGGGCTACAACAGACATCGTTCCCAATTGGGTATTGGATGTTCCTGTACCAAATGTTACTATTGGAAAAGTATGTGAACCCTTCAGAGTAGAAATGGTGATACGCGGCTACCTCGCAGGTTCTGCATGGCGTGCTTATAAGAATGGTGACCGGGTATTATGCGGTGTTGTACTTCCGGAAGGCATGAAAGAAAATCAAAAATTCGAAACGCCTGTTATCACACCAACCACCAAAGCAATTGTAGGGCACGATGAAGAAATTTCAAAAGAAGAGATTTTGGCTCGTGGCATTGTAAGTAAAGAAGAGTACGAGCAACTGGAAAAATACACGCATCAGGTTTTTCAGCGTGGAACTGAAATTGCCGCTAAGCGTGGTTTAATTCTGGTAGATACCAAATATGAATTTGGTAAAATCGGTGATGAAATTTATTTAATCGATGAAATTCACACGCCGGATTCTTCGCGCTATTTTTATGCGGAAGGATATGAAGAACGATTAAACAATAATGAACCGCAAAAACAATTATCCAAAGAGTTTGTGCGCGAATGGCTGATTGCCAATAATTTTATGGGAAAAGAAGGGCAAACCGTTCCTGAAATGACCGACGAGATTGTACAAACTATTTCTGATAGATATATTGAGTTGTATGAACTTATTTTAGGTGAGAAATTTGTGAAAGCAGATACTGCTAATATTGAGCAGGATATTTTGAGTGCCTTGGAGAAGTTA
>DAORIK010000159.1:2810-5558 GCA_035438465.1 Chitinophagales bacterium
AATGCATTAAAAGAAATTGAGACCTGCATGAATGCCGGTGTAAATAGTTTTATATTATTTCCGGCTGTGGAAGATGCCTTAAAAAATAAGACAGCTACTTACAGCTATTCACAAAAAAATTTCTACTTAAAAGCAATCCGAGAATTCAAGAAAAAACTCCCTGAATGCTGTTTAATCAGTGATGTGGCGATGGATCCTTATTCTTCTGACGGACATGACGGATATGTAGAAAATGGAAAAATTATTAACGATAAAACCTTACCAATACTTGCTAAGATGTCTGTGGCACAGGCTGAAGCCGGTATCGATATTATCGGACCAAGTGATATGATGGACGGTCGAATAGGTTACTTACGAACGGCTCTGGATGAAAAAGGATTTACGGAAACGTCTATCATGTCGTATGCAGTAAAATACGCAAGTGCATTTTACGGACCATTCAGAGATGCGCTGGATTCCGCACCAAAATCAGGGGATAAGAAAACCTATCAGATGAATCCGGCAAATAAACGCGAGGCATTACTGGAAGCTGAGTTAGATTATTCGGAAGGTGCAGATTTTCTGATGGTAAAACCGGCAACTGTGTATCTCGATATTATTCATGAATTAAAACAAAACTTTCCGATTCCGGTGGCTGCCTATCATGTTAGTGGTGAATATGCCATGTTACAGGCAGCAGCAAAAAACGGATGGCTGGATTATAATAAATGTTTGGAAGAAACTTTGTTGAGTATTCACCGCGCCGGAGCAGATGTGATAATTTCTTACGGAGCAAAAGATTATGCAACAGCAATAAAAAAAGGGAAAGAATAATATCTTTCCCTTTTTTATTTTCTTATTTAAAATTTATTATTCTGCAACAGGACGTTTAGGTGCTTCTTCAGCCTGACTTTTACCAAACGTATATAAGAATCCAACTCCAATCATTAATTTAGAATTTCTGATTGTCAATTTTGGAGGATTATTGAAGTAAGCAGGTTCATCATTTCTGAATGTTTTAATAAATCCATAATCGTAATTGATATCAAATGTTACACAGCTTTTTAGTTTTTTATCTACATACACCTGAATACCACCACCAAATCTCACACCTGCGTCAATATTCTGATATGTATTTTCATAATCTGCTTTTACAGAACCGGTAGAGGTAATAGTACCATTGTTATTAGTAACGGTTTTATCTTTTGCATTGAAAATATAACCGAAATAACCGCCTGCCTGAGCATACACTCTCAAACGCTCATTTCCCCAACCCACCAAAGCTGTTAAAGGAACAGTGATTTGATTTTCCTTGTGAGTGATAGTAACAATTTTCACACCGGATGTACTGGAAAATTTACTGCCTCCCATATTAAATTCTGCAGCCAGATTAATTCCAACAAATTTATTGAACCAGATTCTTCCTTGAACTCCGGCATGTAATCCCGGTTGGTAGCTAACTGTTCCACCTGCTGTGGCGAGTTTACTATTCTTAAAGAATTCATTATTCCATCTGCCAAAAGCAGGTCCTACTTTTACTCCTACTCCTGCCTGAATTTTTGCTTCTGATTGGCTGATAAACGTTCCAAATAGCATTAGAATCACTAATAATTTCTTCATTGTTGGTTGATTTTTGATTAATTGAATGTATTTGATTTATTAAATCGACGTTAAATTACAAAAAGGATTTTAAATTTTTTAACTTTGTGAATAATATTTAACCCAAAAATTACAAAGCATGCAACTTTGGAACAGGGTAGACAAGCGTATTCTTGAACAAAATCTACTCGCAAGCAGCGAAAAACGCACCACCATTTCCTCCTACAAATATGCAAGGATTGAACACCCGGATGAATGGAGAAATGAGCTTTATTTGTCCTTAGATAAACTCGGAGTTCTGGGAAGAATCTATGTGGCGAAGGAAGGCATCAATGCGCAAATTTCTGTCCCGGATGAAAACTTACAGGCTTTTATCGATTTTCTATATTCCTATCCGTTTCTAAATGGAATTCGTTTAAATTATGCGATTGATGATGATGGAAAATCCTTTGCCAAATTGAAAATACTGGTACGCACTAAAATTGTGGCGGATGGGTTGAACGACGAATCATTTGATTCAAGTAATTGCGGCATACATTTAAGCGCAAAAGAGTTTAATGAATTGACGGATAAAGAAGATACCATAGTTGTAGATATGCGCAATCACTATGAAAGTGAGATTGGACATTTTGAAAACGCTATTACACCTGACGTGGATACGTTTCGCGAGCAATTACCATTGGTGGTGGATATGCTGCAGGAAAATAAAGATAAACATGTAGTGATGTATTGCACAGGCGGCATACGTTGCGAAAAAGCCAGTGCCTGGATGAAACACAATGGTTTCAAAAATGTATATCAGTTAAATGGTGGCATTATTGAATATGCACGCCAGGTGCAGGAGCAAGGTTTGAAAAATAAATTTAAAGGAAAGAATTTTGTTTTTGACAGACGTTTAGGGGAGAAAATTTCCCACGAAATAATTGCAAAATGCCATCAATGCGGCAAGCTTGCCGACACCCATACCAATTGTAAAAATGAAGGCTGTCATTTATTATTTATTCAATGCGAGGAGTGCGCTGCAAAATACAACGGGTGTTGCTGCGAAGATTGTATGAAGATTTCATTATTGCCGGAAGAAGAACAGCGAGCTTTGCGCAAAGGGATAAATCCGGGCAGAAAGGTTTTTAAAAAAGGAAGTGGTGAGCAGTTGATTTTTAAAAAATCGAG
>DAORIK010000160.1:0-5453 GCA_035438465.1 Chitinophagales bacterium
GAAATCAAAGGCGATATAATAGGAATTAAAGGCGAAATAACAAGCATTCGTAGGCATTTCGACGAGTTTAAGAAGAAGCAAGATTTAGAGGATTTATCGATAATTTCACGTGACAATATGATACGTGAAATACACAACGCTTTGACCGATAACGAAATGAACGGACAAAATGGGTACATCAAACGGCTTTTAATTGCTGAGATAAAAGTGAATAATCACGATTTTTATTGGAGAGTTTTGTTTGGAGTTGTGAGTGGCGGTGCTTTTATACTGGCTTTGATTAAAATATTTTATAAATTTATAGTGTGAAGTTAGTAGACGATACATTAAAAATAAACGGTAAGTGGGCGCACAAAAGAGTTATGGCTTTTGTATCGTTTCACGTTGGTATATTATATGCTTTTACTCCTGTTTTTTGTCATACATTCGAGGTTAAAGAATTTGTTATAATTGCTTTTTTTGGGCTTTCCGCTGGATGTTTAGGCATTGACTTACAACAACAAATTAAAGTGAATAGCGATAACAACACAACTAATACAACCGTAGTTAATAACGAAACAATAGGCTAAATGATAACAACACAACAACTAATGCAGAAATACGGAACTCCAAACGAAACAGGAGTTGATTACTTAGTTACTATTCCACTACCTTACCCGATGCGTTTATCTTGGGACAAGTCAAAGATAATTACTAGAATGAGATGTCATAAATTAGTGGCTCAACAATTCTCTAATATTTTTAATGATATTTTAGATTTTTACGGGTTAAACAATATTGAAAAATTAGGAATTAATCTTTACGGAGGTTGCTTTAATTTTCGTAAAATGCGTGGCGGTTCAGATTGGAGTAGACATAGTTGGGGGGTGGCGATTGATTTAGATCCCGAAAGAAATCAATTAAAACAAACTTCTAAAAATGCACAATTTGCTAAAATGGATTATAAACCTATGATTGATATATTCTATAAACACGGTTTTGTTAGTTTAGGACGTGAAAAAAATTATGATTGGATGCATTTCGAGGTGAAGTCTTAATAAATGAAAACCTATCGAGATAAACATAACAGACTATAGGCAAAGATAAAAGGAAACTTTATCTTAGTCAAAGAATCTGATTTGTGTAAGATTGAGAATTTTGAAATTAAGAAAATTTTGTTGATTAAATAATTACGTTTGTTTTGAGATTAAAACCGTCGCTACCTAGAGTGACGGTTTTTTTTGTTTAAAATAATTTAACTTTATTGTTAATTATTCAAAATTAATTATTATATTTGCTATTATAAAACAGTAGTAAATGAAAAAACAATCCAAACAAAAGAAAGTAGCTGAAGCAATCGGAAACTTACAAGTAGGTGAATATATTGATATTTATGCTTTTGTAGTTGAACACTGGGGAAACTATGATTACTTTATCCGTAGAAGCTTCGATGTGTATTTGTCGCAAGCACGTAACCAGTATTCAGATAGGGTATTTGAAACTAAAAAAGGTTTAATTAAAAGAATTAAGTGATATGACACTACAAGAAAAAATATTAAATAAATTTCCATTTACCAATAAGGAGTATATAAAAGAATACGAACAAATAGCCGATGATTTTGCTATTGGGTTTGCGGAGTGGATTTGGGGTAATTGTTTTAATATATACAATGATAGATTTTTATATAAAGATGATGAATATAAAACAAAAGAATTATTAGAAATCTATAAAAAAGAAAAAGGACTATGAAAACAACCCTAACAAAAACAGAAAAATACAGCTATTCAATTATAGCTGGTGCAGTATTGTTATTGATTGCTTTTATGTGTAGCTGTTCCGCAAAAACTACCACCAAAAACGAAACTAAAAACGATAGCTTGGTTAAAGATAATTCCACTCTAGTGGATAAATCTAAAACCGACAAATCAACTATTGAAAAATCAGATAGCACCGCAATTACCAAAAAAGAAAGCGAGTTCAAGTCTTTTTTAAACGAATTTGAATTTGAGCCAAGTGATCCAACAAAAGAAAGCACTATCACCGATGAAAACGGTAAAAAGACCACGTTCAAGAACCTTAAAGGCAAAAAGCGCAATCTTAGTACTCAAAGTAAAGATAATAGCTTAGAGTACGTGAAAGTAATTCAATCTAAAAATGAACAGCTTAAGATTAAGAATGATTTGCTGTTTAAAAGAAGTTTAGAGGTTCAAGAATTGAAAAGACAATTAGAAAAAGAATCTAAACGTGAACAATGGTCGTGGAGTAGTTTTCTTTTAGATTTGTGGTGGTTGTGGTTGATTTTAGTTATATCTGGTTATTTAGGATATAGATATTATAAAGGATTATTAAAATTTCCGTTGTTATGAGAATCTCACACATACAAACAACTGACAGGCCATCGAGTATAATAGTTAGGAATTATAATAACAAGTCAATAGTTCATTTTCCGAATTATATTATTACTGACCATTTCAAGAAGTCTGAAAATGAAATAGGGCAGTTTAGAATTAAGTATAAAGATAACGTTGGATTATTGTCGTCAGGTGGCGACAAACACAAAACCATAAATCGATTAATAATTAATAATTACAAGAAATGAAAAATCATTCAGATAATGCCCAAACAGCCACTTGCGACAATAATGTGTTAACAGTAGTCTTTTCCGATTTGTTTTTAAAAGAAATAGAATTAATTAAGAAAAATATTTTCTACAATATTCACGATAAAGATAAAAAACCAATTAAAATATTGAGAATTGATATTTCAGGCAAATTACCAGTAGCAGATTTTATAAATGCTGAAAAAGTTAGTTTATTAACTTGTATTGGAAAACCTAAAATTCATTCCATATACTTACACTATTTAGCAGTTCATCCAGATTACTGCTAACGGCCCCACGCTTGGCGAAGTGGCGGACTTAAAACCCGAAACCGTCAAAATTGTAATGAATTTGATTAGAAACGAAAACTTTATATTAACCGAGAATCCCGCCATTTTGCCAAACGTGTGTTATCGGCTGATGCGGTTTAATTACCTGAATTTCAATACGAAGCACGAAAGCAGTTTTTATTTTTTAGGGTGGGAAGAAAAATAATTGAAAAATGCTTTGGAAATACGAAACTTTATCGTAACTTTGTCGTATAATAATTAAAACAGATAACAAAATGAAAGCATTTATTTGGGGTTCGTTGACCGAGCCAATTACAGTAGAAGGTGTATTTCAGTTAATGGATTGGAAAACTAACCATCCTAAGCACGAAGTTATTAGTGCTGAAACTTATGTTAGACTACAATCCCATTTTGAAAATGAATATAGTAGTGTTTTTCAATTGCGTGACAAAGTATTTATTGCGTTATGAAACGAATCGAAATACATTTAACAGATGAAGAAGCGACTATTCTTGACCAAATAGCGGTTGAGGATAGTCGTTCTCGTAAAAACTTATGTGAGGTTTACATTAGGAAGATGATTTCCGATTATAAACGTAAACGTAGTAATTGATGCTAACGTTTTGCCACTTGGTGAGGTTGGGGCTAAACAAGCCAAATTATTAACTACAAAAACAATAATAACTGATGAAAAAAAAATAATAAAATTCAAGACGATGCCCAATCGCTCCAAATGGCTGTTAGGCAATCGGTTATTTTTTACACAATATTAATTAAAAAACTAAAAATTATGATTAAAGAAAATGAATTAAGAAGTGGAAACTTAATATTAGGTTTTTACGAGTATGAAGAAGATGATAGAATAGATAAATGTGTTTGTGAATTTCTAGGTTACACACCTTTTTCAAATTATTTTCACGTTAAAGGAGAAATTTATATAGAAGAATTTACAAAATTTGAACCTATATCATTAACCGAAGAATGGTTATTGAAGTTTGGGTTTTTAATAATTGAAATAAATGGAAAATTTGAAGCTACTTTACCTAATTTCAGATACAATATTTATTGGAATAAATATACCGATGGATTTTTGTTTTGTGATGGTGAAACAGTGTTAATCAATTTTAACTATGTTCACGAATTACAAAACTTAGTTTTCGTTTTAGGACAACGTGAATTAACTGTTGCCTAACGTTTTGCAACTACACGTCTGTTGCGTAAAAACACAAAACCATCACTAAATTAATCACAATGTAGCAATAGCGTGTAATTGCTGTTATAACTCGTTATTTTTATGGAACTATATTTTAAAAACTCAGAAGGACAATTACAAGAAACTAATTTAAGACAAATTTTATCGAATGCTTTAAAAACTGCAAACTTTGAAATGGATAATGGAAGTTTTTACGGAGAAAATCATAAATGGATTGGAGTTGTTCAGAAAAGTAAAAACAAAACTCAGGTTGTTACAAACATCACTTTCTTAGATGATGGAAATACAATTACAGGGTTACACGTTTATGAAACTCCAATTATAAAAGTTGTCGATGAAGAAAATAGTCGTCAGGTGGTATAATGAGTTATAACGGCACTTGTATATGCGTTCGTAGCGTTTTCAATAGTGAAAATCAAACCGATGAATGGAGGCAAAAAAGTAAGACCGACACCGACCGTTAAAGTCGTTCCGAGCTATGACGCATATACAATGTTATAAGTCTGGTAAGCCAATGAGAAAAAGCATCCTACGTATAAGACTTTTTCAAAGCTGTGCGCAAGCGGTAAGATATGTTAATCTTATTTTGACTTACTTGCTTATAACGGTTCGGCTTGGTGCTGTGCCTTGCAGAAAGGTTCTTTCGGAGCGAAAAACGTGTTAAGGCATAGCTCCAAACCGTTGTTATCACTCGTTTTTTTATTTATTTACAATTTTTATTAATAATATTTGTAAATTAATTAGGTTTGTACAAATATTAATCACTATATTTGTATAACAAAATCAAACAAATAGAAATTATGAAACTATATCACGGAAGTTACAGACAAATTGAAAAAGCAGACGAAAATAGAGGAATGTATTTTTCTACTAATATTGAAGATGCAAAACAATATGCTTTAGGATTAGATGATTGTGGAAATCATAACGAAGAGTCTTTTATTTATTCGATAGAAATTCCTGAAAATGCTAACATTGTTATAATGGATGATTGGATGGATTTTGATGCAATGGGATATGTGAATTATGAAAACACTCCTGAGTTTGCAACTGCGGAAGAAATGGAAGGATATTTTTTTGTTAAAAATCCTGATAATTTTGATTTTGTTTTGGTAGAAAACTTTAAAAACGAATTATAAAATGAACAAAAAACTATTTCACATTGAATTTAAAAATGCTCTAGAAAACGAAAAGCATTTTTATTACGGAGATTTGACAATTTTATTTAAAAATCATCCCGCAGAAAAGGTTGGAATATCAAAACACACCTTAGATAGAAAAGAGTTTCAATTTCCTTTTGATAATGAAATTTGCACTATTCGGAAAAACGAATTCGTTACCAGTAAACGTTCTCCAAAATGAGTGATAACG
>DAORIK010000161.1:0-5386 GCA_035438465.1 Chitinophagales bacterium
GGTTAGGCGGTATGTTGACGAACTTCGTGACTATCCGTAAATCTATCAAGAAAAAGCAAAGCATAGAGAAATTATTAGGCGATGGCGCATTAAACAATATCACTAAAAAAGAAAGACTGATGTTGGGTCGTCAGCAGCAAAAACTGGATAAAGTATTAGGTGGTATAGAAAATTTACCTCGTATTCCGGCTGCTTTATTTTTAGTAGATATTTCGCACGAACATATCGCTTTGGCAGAAGCAAAAAATCTAGGTATCAAAACTATCGGTATCGTTGACACTAATAGCGATCCAACTAAAGTTGATTTTGCCATTCCTGCTAACGACGATGCTACTAAATCTATCCAATTAATTACAAACTATTTGGTGGAAGCAATCAAAGATGGTTTAGCAGAACGCAAAAAAGACAAAGAAGAAGCTGAAACGAAAACAGAAACTGATGCAAAAGCAGCAGTAGAAACTGAAACAGCAGAATAATTTATCTTTTTGATTAAACATTTATCATTTAACATTCAACATTAATTATCATGTCAACTGTAACTATATCAGCAGCAGAAGTAAATAAATTAAGACAAGAAACCGGAGCCGGTATCATGGATTGTAAAAAAGCTTTAACAGAAACCAATGGCGACTTTGAAGCAGCCATTGATTATTTAAGAAAAAAAGGTGCTAAAATTGCAGCTAACCGTTCTGACAGAGAAGCAAACGAAGGGGTGGTGATAGCACTAACCAGTGAAGACGGCAAATTCGGCTGTGCTGTAAACTTAAGTTCTGAAACAGATTTTGTGGCAAAAAATGAAGATTTCATCAACCTTGCAAAATCTATCGCAAATGTAGCTTTGGCAGGAAGAATCAAAACTTTGGAAGATTTACAAAATGCTCAATTAGAGGGCGTTTCTATTAAAGATAAATTATTAGATACGGTTGCTAAAATCGGCGAGAAAATAGAAGTAAAAAAATACGAAGTAGTAGAAGGTGAAGGCGTAGTTGCCTACATTCACATGGGCTACAGAATGGGTGTTTTAGTTCAATTGAACCAGGCACTTACTGAAGAAAAATCAATTGCCGGAAAAGATGTAGCGATGCAAATTGCTGCGATGAATCCGGTTGCAGTTGATGCTTCAGGTGTTTCTGAAGAGATGAAATCAAGAGAGAGTGCTATTGCCCGTGAAAAAGCCATTGCAGCAGGCAAACCTGAAAATATCTTAGATAAGATTGCTGAAGGCGCCGTACAAACCATGTTGAAAGAAAACACATTGTTACCTCAACCTTTTGTAAAAGACGGAAGTAAAACGGTAGAACAATATCTGAAATCGGCAGACAAAGATTTAACGGTCGTATCGTTCAAGCGAGTGACTTTATCGTAATAGTTTAAAGAGAGATTAAAAAATCTCTCTTTTTTTTTGCTTATTTTTAAAAGTATCATTGTAAATTAAAACATGGCGCAAAAGTTTGTAATTCTTTTATTTATTTGCTTAGTACTTTTTTCATGTAAAAAAAACACAACTACCAGTTGTAATTTAACTTCATTTCCTTCTACAGTTGGAAATTCGTGGACATATAAACAGACAGTTCAGATAGATTATGATAATTTAAGAGATACTGTTTTATATGATACTATCCATTTAGAAGTTATTAAGGATACAATATTTAATGGAAGGTCAATGCAAAAGATAGAATGTTATTCAAATAAGAATCCTTATAAATCTTATTCCATTTGTATTAATGAAAATTCATCCTTTATCCAATATATGAGCGAACCCGGTCTCATATCTGAAGTACTTAGAATAAAGCAACAACCAATTTCTGATAATGAACCATTTTTTAATGACAATAAAATTTTAATTCCAAACTATGATATCTTTACAATTTTAAAGTTTAATGAAGCTAATTGGATTTATGTAGATAATTCAATGGTAAAAATTGAAAAAGAGATTGAAGGAGAAGAAGATATTACAACACCTTTAGGTTCATTTAAATGTTGTAAATTCAAATTAAATTATCTGAGAAAATTCTTTCCTCAATCTATCGACATCATTGAATATTTCTCTGATAAAGGCCTGATGAAGAAAATTAAAAATAGCTTTAATGTAGATTTCACTGACAATTCCGGCAACCCGTTAGATACCGGTGACAGCTATAATACCATTGAATTAATTGATTATACAATAAACTAAAATACCATGGAAAAACCAATCAAACGTGTACTACTGAAACTTAGCGGTGAAGCCTTGATGGGCGACCAGCAATTCGGTATAAAAGCAGATATACTTTCTGTTTTTGCAGAAGAAATTGCAGAAGTCATAAAAGCCGGTTATCAGGTGGGTATTGTTGTTGGCGGCGGTAATATTTTCCGCGGCCTGCAAGCCGGCAACATTGGCATAGAACGCTCACAAGGCGATTATATGGGTATGCTTGCTACTATTATCAATGGTATGGCTTTGCAAGGAGCGGTGGAATCCAAAGGTATTTATACACGTTTGCTTTCTGCACTAAATATATCGCAGGTTTGTGAACCGTATATCCGCAGACGGGCTGTACGTCATTTAGAAAAAGGCAGATGCATCATTATGGCTGCAGGTACCGGAAATCCTTATTTCACTACCGATACTGCCGCCGCATTGCGTGCAAATGAAATTGAAGCAGATGTAATTTTAAAAGGAACGAGTGTAGATGGCATTTACACGGCCGACCCGAAAAAAGATGCGGCTGCCACTAAATATGAAAATATATCTTTCGAAGAAGTGATGATGAAAAATTTACGCATCATGGATCAAACAGCATTTGCTTTATGCAAAGAAAACAAGATGCCAATCATCGTTTTCAATATCAAAGAAAGAGGAAATATCTTACGCATTCTGCAAGGCGAAAAGATTGGCACATTAGTGAGTTAATAAATTTCAGAATTCAGATTTGTCGTCATATTAAGACAAACTATCTGAAATCTATTCTTATAAAATCTCTACTCTCCAAACTATTTCTTTTTATATTTGCCTACGAAAAACAACCAAATAATGGAAGAAGAAGTACAAATGGTATTGGATGAAACCAAAGATTCGATGTTTAAGGCACTGAAACATTTAGAAGATGAATTGCGTAAAGTACGTGCCGGAAAAGCAAGTCCTGATATGCTGCAGGGAATTACGGTAGAATATTACGGCATCCCTACTCCTATCAATCAAGTGGCAAGTATAAAATTACTGGATGCAAGAACACTATTGGTTGCTCCTTTCGAACGAAAAATTATCAGTGATATTGAACGCGCAATCTTTCAAAGTAATATTGGCATCACTCCTCAAAATGATGGCGAAAATATACGACTTTCTGTACCTCCAATGACGGAAGAGCGCAGACGCGATTTAGTAAAACAATCTAAAAATCATGGCGAGCAGACCAAAATAGTCATTCGTAATGCCCGCAAAGACGGCAATGAAATGGTAAAAGATTTGGTAAAAGACGGCTTGAGTGAAGATATTGGAAAAGATGCGGAAGAAGCTATTCAAAACTTAACTAACGAATACAATACGAAAGTAGATAAAATGCTGCACCAGAAAGAAGAAGAGATAATGACGATATAATTTCAGTTGGAAGTTGACAAAAAAGGTGTTCAATATTGAACACCTTTTTTATTTCATCAGCTATATTACTAGACCTTCTCGCCGTTTTTTGTCATGAGTTTATATTCACCCAGATGCAAGGATGAATCCTGTACAAGACGCACAATTTTGCCAATTTTAGAATACCATTTCATTCTAAAAGAAAACGTATCTTTTTTCATAAACGCATAGATAAACGGATGGACATACAACAGGAAATTTTTCTCAGTGTGTGTTTTCAGATGATTTAATTCCGATTCTATATTATCTATAATTTGCAACGGTTGATCTACTTTGTATTTACTGTTTCCATGCAGCAATGGTTCGCGCGTATCCACACTAATTTGTTCTTTCATACGCTGACGCGTTATTTCCATCAAGCCAAATTTACTCACCGGCAAAATTACATGCTTGGCTTTATCCGTTCGCATCGCTTCGTGCATAGCCTCATATAACTTATGTTTATATTCACCGGAACGCATATCAATAAAATCAATTACAATGATGCCACCGATATCGCGCAAACGCAACTGCCGCGCAATTTCCTGTGCTGCCTCCACGTTAATGTTAAATGCATGTGTATCCTGCTCCACATCTTTTTTTACTTTCGGTCCACTGTTCACATCTATTACATGCAATGCTTCTGTGTGTTCTAAAATAACATAGGCACCACTTTTTAATGTCACTGTTTTTCCAAAAGCCGTTTTCACCTGACGGCTGATATCATATTTCTCAAACAAAGGAGTGGTATCGTCATACTTATTCAGGATAGAAATATGGTCAGGAGCATATTCTTTTAAATAGGCTTTCAAATCCCCGTGCAGCGAATGATTGTCGGTAATTATTTTAGAAAAGCTATCGTTCATTAAATCACGCACGATAGAAAACGTCTTATTCATTTCTTTCAGCAACAACTTTGGAGGATTCTGATACTTCGCAGTATCCGTCATGGATTTCCATTTATTCAGTAAATTCTGAACGTCGTATTGCAATTCTTCTTTGCCAACTCCTTCTGCATTCGTTCGAACTACGAAGCCAAAATTCTTTGGTTTTATCTGATGCATGATGCCAAGCAATCGTTCGCGTTCTTCGGGCAGTGCTATTTTCTTAGAAATACCAATGGTATTCGTAAACGGCACCAACACCACATATCTTCCGGGAATGGAAAGTTCACAGGTAAGGCGAGGTCCTTTAGTAGAAATAGCTTCTTTGGAAATCTGAAAAATAAGGATATCTCCTTTTTCCAAAGCAGTAGTCATCTGACCATCTTTCTGAATAAAAGGTTCCAGTTCAAAAGTATCCAACAAGTGTGATTGCTCGCCCTTGAAAGCTTCCGAACTGAATTTACGAACAGAACGGATATACGGGCTTAAATCTGAATAGTGTATAAAAGCATCTTTATCGTGACCAATATCTACGAAGGCTGCATTTAATCCGGGGTTTATTTTTTTTACTCTACCTAAGTAGATGTCACCGGCTGCAAAACCTTCTTTATCGTACGCATCAAGATGATATTCGACTAATTTTTTATTCTCAAGAAGAGCAATTTCAACACCCTTGGAATTAGCATGTATTACTAATTCTTTTATCATGTGTGATGAGTTTTTTAGTCGTGAGTCGTGAGTCGTGAGTCGTGAGATTTTTTTTGACTCACGACTTATTACTTACGACTGGCGTCTTATTTCTTCTTGTGACGGTTTTTTCTTAGTCTTTTTTTACGTTTGTGCGTCGCAATTTTATGACGCTTTCTTTTTTTTCCGCAAGGCATAATTAAACTTTTTTACTTTTTAA
>DAORIK010000162.1:0-5378 GCA_035438465.1 Chitinophagales bacterium
ATTTCCAATAAGCCATTTTCTGTCGTACAATAATCTATGGCACTGCTGTATTTATAATGCCATGCTTCCCAAACCAATCCGGAACGAACAGGATTCTGATGTAAATACAACAACCGTTGCTCCAATTTTTCATTCGTATTTAATTCTATCGGATGATAATTCTGTTTCCAAAACTGATAGTTTTTATTGGCTTTATTGCCCTTACCGGCGTATGAAAATATATTCAACATCCATTCCTTTCTGCTTTCTTGTGGGTTTTGTATTATTAATTCAACTATTTGCCTGCTTGTGTATTTCTTTATATCTCGAACAAGGTCTGCAATCCTGTTTTTGTTTGAGCTGATAATAAGGTGAACATGATTGGTCATAATTATCCAAGCATGAACTACTAATCCTTTTTCTTGAATACAAAATTTCAAACTTTCTACCAATTTTTCTTTGTAGAGTTCTCTGGAAAATACATCTATCCAACCAACAACTGTAAAAGTAACAAAATGTGGTATCGTATCTTCTCCTGCTTTATACTTGCCTGACATTATTTCTTGTTTATTTATTTAGATACCTAAACATGCTATATTCCATAAATTTTATTGATTATTTTTAAAAGTGAATATCGTGTAGATTTACTTTAATATTTAGTGGGTTTATATCAAACATTTCGTTTGCGGTCAGAGACCGCCAGATTTAATACACACTAGTGGTCCTTCGGAACACTAGCGCGAGAATATACCTAAACATGCTATATTCCATAAATTTTATTGATTATTTTTTAAAGTGAATATCGTGTAGATTTACTTTAATTTTTAGTGGGTTTATATCAAACATCTTGTTTGCGGTCAGAGACCGCCATATTTAATACACACTAGTGGTCCTGCGGAACAAGCGCAAGCATGTACGAGCATGTAGATTTGGCAATTTAAGTTTTGTGTAATAAATTACATTCGTAAATAAATGTTTTTAGGTGCTAAACACGCACAACTATCGCCAATTTTCAGCTGTTATGCCCAAGCGTAGACGACCTTTAAACAGATCAGACACAATGACAAATATCATAACCTAATAAATAAATAATAATTTTGTCAAAAAAAATTCAATTATGAAAAAAATAAACGCAATCGGACTGGACAGTATTAAATCCAAACATTTAGCAGATAAGCTGAACGAGCTATTGGCCAACTATTCCATCTTTTATCAAAACACCAGAGGGGCTCATTGGAATATCAAAGGGGAGAAGTTTTTTGAACTTCATTTAAAATTTGAGGAATTATATAATGACTTGCTTTTAAAAATTGATGAGGTGGCGGAAAGAATCCTGACATTAGGACACTCTCCAGATCACAAATATTCTGTCTATAAAAAAGTTTCAAAAATTGTAGAAAGTAATCAGGTTTCGAACGGACTTAAAGCAGTAGAAAATATTCTTAACTCATTTCAGACGGTTATTAGTTTACAAAGAGAAATACTCATCCTATCGGCAGACGCTGGAGATGAAGGAACAAATGCACTTATGAGTGACTATATCAGAGTACAGGAAAAATTAGTATGGATGTATTCTGCATTTCTAAACAAATAATTTTGGCTATCTCTGTCTATCTCTAACTAAGGTGGTCCTGCGAAACACTAACGCGAGAATGTTGGTTTACATCAAACATTTCGTTTGCGGTCAGAGACCGCCAGATTTAATACACACTAGTGGTCCTGCGGAGCACTAGCACGAACATTTGAATGCCGAGAATGAATTTGTTTAAAGAAGCTCATCTTTAAAATTCAAAACATAACATTCAATTTACAATTTGCGGATTATTTTTGTTAGGATAGATTTTATGTTTTTAATCGTTTATGCAAGTTGAAAAAAACAAACCCAACCTTTGTTGTACAGATAGCCGGTGCGGAGCATTTGGGCTTTGCGGAAGAACTCTGTCAATTGTATGAAGAATCCACTAAAAAACGCGGTACGGGTATAGCCAAACGGGACCCGGAATACATCAAAGAAAAAATTTTACAGGAAAAAGCAATTATCGCTATAACAGCAGATAACCACATCGCAGGCTTTTGCTATATAGAAACCTGGGAAGGTAAAAACTATGTTGCCAATTCAGGATTAATTGTAAAGGAAGAATTTCGACATCACGGCTTGGCAAAGCGCATCAAAAAATTTGTGCTCGATTATACCCGCAAAAAATATCCGCAGGCAAAAATATTTGGTATCACCACCAGTTTGGCGGTGATGAAACTGAACTCCGATTTAGGGTATAAGCCTGTTACGTTTTCAGAACTCACGCAGGACGATGCTTTCTGGAGCGGCTGCAAAAGTTGTATTAATTACGATGTACTAACCAGAACACATCGTAAAAACTGTTTATGTACGGGAATGCTTTTTGACCCGAAAGATGAAAAGAAAAAGGAATTTGCGAAAGTGAAGAAAGTAGAAAAGAAAATTCCTGCAAAATTAAAAACGCCTAAAGCACAACGAATCAAAGTGGTGAAGAGCGGCGGGAAAAGCAAGGCAAATAAGAAATGATTGACAACGTCATTGCGAACGAAACAAAGTGTAGTGAAGCAATCTCTTGAATTATACAGATTGCTTCGTACCTCGCAATGACGCAGATATATAAAAATTAAAAAATGAACAACAAAGTAGTTTTAGCTTACAGCGGCGGTTTGGATACCTCGTATTGCGTAAAATATCTTACAGAAGAAAAAGGACTGGACGTTTACGCTATTACAGTAAACACAGGTGGTTTCAACAATGAACAATTAAAAGCCATTGAAATACGCGCGAAAGAAATGGGTGTAAAAGAATTTGTAGTGCGCGATGTGGTGAAAGATTATTACGAACAATGTATTAAGTATCTTATTTTTGGAAACATCTTAAAAAATAACACCTATCCACTATCAGTTTCTGCTGAGAGAGTATTTCAGGCAATAGCAGTAGCTGAATATGCAAAAGAAATTGGGGCAGCATATATTGCACACGGCAGCACAGGCGCAGGCAACGATCAGGTGCGTTTTGATATGGTGTTTAATATTGTGATGCCGGAAGCAGGCATCATTACTCCCATACGAGATAACAAATTATCGCGCGAAGAAGAAATTGAGTACCTGAAAAAGCATGGCGTGGAAATAGATGCAAAGAAAGCTGCCTATTCCATAAATCAGGGAATATGGGGAACCAGTGTTGGCGGAAAAGAAACACTTACATCCAGATATTCCTTGCCGGAAGATGCCTATCCAACACAATTAAGTAATAATGCTGAAGAAAGCGAAATTTCTTTAGAATTTGAGAAAGGTGAATTGATTTCTTTAAATGAAAAGAAATATAATCATCCGACAGAAATCATCATTGAACTGAATAAACTCGCAAGTGCATTTGCCATCGGCAGAGATATTCATGTGGGTGATACCATTATTGGTATAAAAGGACGCGTTGGTTTTGAAGCTGCCGCGCCTTTAATCATTATCAAAGCACATCATCTCCTGGAAAAACATACACTGACGAAGCAACAGTTATTCTGGAAAGATCAGCTCAGCAATGTGTATGGCAGCAACTTACACGAAGGGTTGTTTTATGAACCACTGATGCGTGACCTTGAAGCATTCCTGACAAACACACAGGAAAATGTCACCGGAAAAGTGTATATAAAATTAAAGCCTTATCATTTCGAACTAAGCGGGATAGAATCTCCATATGATTTGATGAACAGTAAATTTGGCAGCTATGGCGAAATGAACAATGCATGGTCCGGTGAAGACGTAAAAGGTTTTGCCAAAATATTTTCCAATCAAATTATGATCTGGAAGAAAGTAAAAGAAGAAAATAAAAAGAAGTAATTTTTATTAGTATTTATCATACTTCGAGCGAATCCTGCTAAGTGTCTCAGGTGTCATATCCAGATAATTTGCAATATCTTTTAATGGAACTCTGTTCGTAATATTACCATATTGCTGCACAAATTCATGATATCTTTCTTCTGAAGAAAGAGATTTAAAAGAAGAAAGACGTTCTACATAACCGGTATGAAATATTTCCATACTTACTCTGTACAGTCGCTCAATTTCATGATATTTCTTACATAAATCATCCAACTCTGCATACTTAATGCGCAACAACACTACATCTTCAATAGATTCATAAATATGTGTGCCCGGTTTTTTAGTAAGATGCGTGAAATTTCCCCCAAATAAACCACCTTCCTGTTCAAAACGCTCCACAACGGGTTTATCATTTTTGTAAAAATATACTTTAATGATACCTTTAAAAATAAAGTAAAAATACTCAGCAATCTCACCTTCTTTAATAATCTCGTGGTTCTTCTTAAAAGTAACCAACTCAAATAAATTAATTAATAAATTTAACTGACTATCCTGCACATCTGTAATGCCTGATAGCTTTTTCTTTAAAATTTCTTTAGCCTGAGTTTCTAATAAATTATCTGTTTGTCTTGTCATTCCTATTTGATACAAACATACTAAATTTTCACTCTTAGTATGAACTGAAAAATTGTTTTAAATCAAATTATTCAGGTTTTATGGTTTTGTTTCTTCTAAATTAATGCAGAGAAGTGAAAAAACTATCTACAATAAAAATCAAAAAAACTGTTGATTTCTTTGATGTATGTTTCCTCTTCTGATAATATAGTATTTTGTAAATTTACAAAAAAGTATTTATTCTGAACAGAATTCTAACATTAATTACGTTTTAAATAATTTCAAATGAAACGATTTTTGATTTTACTACTTTTTCAGGTTATAGTAACATACCTATATGCACAAAATGATTCGACAGTAAAAATACTTATTGTAACCGCACATCCTGATGATGAAACCGGATTTGCAGCCACCATTTATAAAGTAACAAAAGAATTGCATGGCATAGCAGACCAGTGTGTCATTACAAATGGTGAAGGCGGATTTAAATATTCCACTTTATCTGAAGCATATTATGGAATGGAGTTAACGGACGAGAAAACCGGAAGAGAAAACTTACCCCGAATCCGTAAACAGGAATTAATGAATGCAGGAAAAATCATTGGCATACGAAATATCTTTTTTCTGGATCAGAAAGATGCGCATTACGGATTAGACGAACATGAACCTTTAGATACAACATGGAATGTTCCTTTCGTTTCTACGCGATTAAAAGAAATTATGACGACAACAAAATATGATTTTGTATTTTGCCTGCTGCCAACACCTGAAACTCATGCACACCATAAGGCGGCGACGCTGCTGGCATTGCGCACCATACAAAGTTTACCAAAAGAACAACGGCCAATTATTTTAGGCGTTACCGGAGCTGTTAAAACTGATACTTCCAAGTATTCATTTTCTCAACTGAAAGATTATACTATAACGAGAGTTGAAGGAAATGCTCCTTT
>DAORIK010000163.1:0-5367 GCA_035438465.1 Chitinophagales bacterium
TGGTTCAAATTTGTAGCACCAACTACAGGAAAAGTAAAAATTGAAGCCATAGAAGATGGTGGAATTGATGATATAGATTTAGGAATTGCCATTTTTGATATTCCTTCTCAAAATTGTGCAAACATCCAAAGCAATGGATTTAAATTTGATGATGATTACGATCCTGCTGTTTTAGGCTTATTTAATTCCGACGATGAAGAAATTACTGTATCATGTCTGGTACCCGGAAGAACTTACTGGGTGCAGGTGGATGGAAATAGAAACCTCAGTACCTGCGGTCCTCTCTTTTCCGGTACTGATTGTGAAACAGGGCAGTTCAGAATGAGAGTAACAACTTTAGCAGCTGACCAGACGTATGCTTCTAATGTAGTTTATTCTTCACCGGTTACTACAAAAGCAGGTGGAAACGATCTGTTCTGTCAGGCACATGCAGTAGCAAATGCCGGAGGTGTATACAATCCATTAAATCCTAACACATATTTAGGAATAAATGAAACCATCAATTTTACACACAATAACAGGTGTGCCACCTCGGAACAAAATGAACCGGAAGCAAACGGATGGGATTTAAATCCGTTTGATGAAGGAAGCGATCCTACCGTTTGGTATACGTTTAATACGGGTCCAAGCATAGGTCCTTTAGGTCCGGGTGATATTACCATCAGGGTTACAAATCCATCGGGTATTTGTTTTGATCCTGATATAGATTTGTATGAATACAATGGGCCATTTTCAACTGCAGCTTGCAATACACAGGCGGCTACAAACTCTCAGTTCAATAATTTAATTAGAATTGGAGAAGGCAAAGTATTTGATATCTTGAAACCAAGAGAAGAAGAAATAAAAATTACCTGTCCTAAACCAAATAAAACATATTTCTTACGAATATTAGGAACGAGTACATGCCCGTTATTTGGTTCTGATCAGGGTGATTTTAATGTGTCTATATCAGAAAGCAGTGTGGGTGTTAATTTCCAAACTAACGATGATATTTGTGGTGCTACGAATGTTGGAAGTGGTAACCTTACCAGTGGAAGTACGCTAACACTAAATAATCAAAATAATATTTGTGCTACTCAGGAAATTGGAGAGCCGAATACCTCACAAAGTTGTGTTCAAAATGAGCCATGCTATGATGAAACTATGTGGCATAAATTCACAACAGGACCTAATCCGGGAGCAGTGGAAGTGGAGGTTACATCTTTGCTCGGTGTTGGAGGCTTCTTTACAGTGCCTTCTTTAGCTGTCTATAAGTATGTACCAAGTGGTAACAATTGTTCCACCACACCATTCGCAAATTTAGCATCACTAGATGATGATATGGGTTTTGCAACTTTATTAGGAGGAATTACAGATTTTACAGCAAAAGTTACACTGCCTTGTGTTTCACCAAACACAACTTATTACGTGCAGGTTGACGGAGCTGATGTAAGTTTATTTGGATTTACTTTCCCGGGATTTACAGATAATTACTATTATAACATCACAGTTAAAGATTTAGGAGCAGGAACAGGCAGGGCTCCGAATGATAATTTGGCTAATGCAATTCCTGTTGATAATGTGGTACCATTAGATGGCCGGTTAACCCCAGGTGGTTCATTAACCATTGGTGGTCACAACAGGTGTGCTACTTGTGAAACCGGAGAACAGGGGGATTATTGCGGTGCCAATACAACAGATCATACAGCTGCATTTAATGCGGAAGATGAAACAGTATGGTATTACTTTGTTACACCTGCAACCCCGGGAACGATAACTATTACAGTAGCGGATGACCCAGGAATTGCTGGTACATTTAGCCCTAATTTTACATTATATTACAATAACGGATTTGCACCACAATACAGAGTTACAAATGCACCAAGTCAAACAATTATAAAAGAAGGAAATACCAATACAGGCGTTTTCTCTAGTGCAACAGGTTCTTATACTTGCTTATTACCAAACCAAATATATTGGATTCAGGTTGATGGAAATGATTTGGTTCCGGGAACTACAGACCAAGGTGACTTTATAGTAACGGTAACAGACGATAATTCTGGTAATCCTGGACCAACTGTTGCTACTAATTATGATTTAATTTGCAGTGCAGATGTATTGACTATTCCGACTAATGGAACGACAGGGGTATTATCAAGAACCAATAAGTGCGCTTGGGAAGAAACAGGAGAACCCAATACCAGTGATAATATTGGAGGATCCGGTGACGATGTTACTTCCAATAACTATGATGAAACAGTTTGGTTTACTTTTATTCCACCTTCAGATGGCGATATTTCAATGGTATTAGAACCAACAAGTGGTATTAACGGTGGTGTTAATTATGTACTATACCAAATGCCTAATACATCAACTATTACATGTTTCGGCATACCTACTGATATTCCCGATTGGTCTCAGTTAAAGGAAATTGCAAGTGGTACAGGTTTAGCATTAAATACGATTGGCACTACAGACCAAATAGCTGAAACATGGCCATGTTTATCAGCCGGGAAAAGATATTATATACAGGTAGATGGTAATGATTTAATCGGATCGAATGACGTAGGTAATTTCAATATTCAATTGTCACATGTTTCTAAAGCAACACCGGTTAATGATATGATTTGTGGAATAGGTGCAACAGCTGCAACGGGAAATCTCGGAACATTCACAACATCTGCAACCCAAACGGCGACCCTTCAGGATAATCGTTGTGCAACACAAGAAGTTGGAGAACCAGCAATAAATGGACCATTTAATGATATCACAGATCCGGGATATGACCATACTCTTTGGTATAAGTTTGTTGCAAGCGCTACTGATGGAACCTATACAATTAATGTTACAAATATAGGCGGCGATGCTATCAATGCATATATAGGTCTATACCGACAAAATACAACTGCATGCAGTGGTGTTACACCAACCTTTGGCAATCTTTCTTTGATAAAAGAATCACCATTAACAAATGCCGTTTCAAATGATGAATCTTTAAATCTTGAATGCTGGGAAATTGAAGAAGGGAAAACCTACTATATACAGGTACAAGGATTTGATGGTTTATTGGGCGGAGATGTAGGAAATAATTTTAATGTATCAGTATCATTCACTTCAGGCACTACTAACCCGGCGGATAATATTTGTACGGCACCGGTGATTACAGTAGGTGCCGGTAATACTGTTGCTGACAACCGTTGTGCTACTACTCAAAATGGTGAACCTAATATTTCACCGGTACCGCAGACACCGGATAATGGAAGTAGTTATGACGAAACACTCTGGTATCAGTTTACAGCTCCGGCTTCCGGTGAAGTGAGATTAAATACCTCATCTTATAGTCCGGGTACTTTAACATTGAATGCAAGTTTGTATACAGCACCGACTACTTGTGCAACATTTGCAGGCATGAGAAGAGAAGATAATACAACTACACTAACATCAATAACAAATACATGGGATTTGAGATGTCTGGTTCCGGGTCAAACGTATTATTTACAATTTGATGGTAATGACGGTGTACTTGGAATTCCACCGGACAGAGGAACCTGGAATTTTAATTTATCTAATTTAGATAATGCAACTTCTTATCCATCTGTTGCAAATGATGAACCTTGCGGAGCGATAGATGTAACACAATTTGTAAGAACATCCCCTTGTACTTCAGACGGACAATATTATACCAATAATTACAGTATTTTAGATGCTGCCATTGATATTGACAGAGCAACCAGAACCGTAACGGCTGTTGGCTGTAACGGTGAATATAATTGTAATGATTATTGGTTTAAATTTACAGTGCCATTAGATGCTACAGGAATCAGAATTCAGGGGAATGATGAGTATCCCGCTCCATATCTGGTTAATAATTCACATGAACATATTGGTGTATACAGAGCAACTTCGGGATGCGGTAGTACATTACAGCAAATTAATTGCGACGATGGAGGTGTATTTGGTGATGCTGATATGTCATTTGCTGCTTTCCCGGGTGAGACATTATATATTCAGGTGTTTAATGAAAATGCTCCGGCTAGTCCTACATCACCAACTTTTGGATATTGTATTTCAGTAGACTGTCCTGCAAAAACGGCTTGTACAGCAAATAATATTGTGTACGGACAATCACAATGCTGGAACCTCAATACGAATGGTACAAGCTTATCACCTCAATATTATGACTGCTTGCCTGGATCCAATAATTCAGTAAACTATGTCTCATTTTCAACAGATTGCGATGGCACACCGGTAGATACTGTTACGGTTGTGTTTTCAGTTACTACAATTGGTTGCGGAACAACAGCAATGTCTATGTTTGCAGATCAAACACCATGCGTTGCTCCTATTGGACAGTATGATGATATTTTGGTGAATTGTGCAGTATTTGAAGAAGTCTCAGGTGGAACCACTGCAACAAACTTTACATCTACATTTATATTACCGGGATGTCATACATAATCATGCAAATTATTGGAGATGAAAATGATGCTTCCTGTGCTTCATCTGGTCAGGTACTAATAATAAAAACTTTGCTGAATCCGACTCAGATATTACCGGTTGAATTAACAACATTTACAGGTTATAATAATGGTAATATAAATGTACTGAACTGGACAACTGCATCAGAAATTAATTCACTAAAATTTGAAGTTGAAAAAAGTGCAGACGCTATTAATTTTGAATATTTAGGAGAAAGGCCTGCAGCAGGCAGCAGTAACAGACCTTTGAGTTATACGCTTAATGATGAACATCCAATAATCGGAAATAATTATTACAGACTGAAAATGATAGATAAAGATGGTCAGTTTAAATATTCAGACATTGTAATTATAAAAGTAACAGAAATTGATGCTCCTGCCGATGGCATAGTGGCTGTTTATCCAAACCCTACAAATGATAAATTAAATATTGTTTATCAGGCAGGCTTAGCGCAAAAAATTAATCTCGATATTATAAATGTAATCGGACAATCTATGTTTACTAATAAATATGAATTTGATGCCGGTTTGCATACCATAGTAGTAGATGCATTACACTATTCAAACGGAATGTATATTATTAATATGCAAAATGCGATTAATGGAGAAAGGCACCAGTCAAAATTTGTAAAAGATTAAAAAAATCCCGGCATATGCCGGGATTTTTAATTTTTAATTATCTGAGAAAGTCAGGTATGCCAAGAGGATTCATTCCTTTCTTTACTGCACTTTCAAAATAATATTTTGATTTTACGGTATCTTTTTGAAGTAAATATAAATATCCTAGATTTTCATACGGTGCAAATAGTGAAGGATTTGTTTTCATGAGTGTATTATTGTATGTAACAACACTATCTGACCCATCTGATTCATAAATTACAGTTGATATTTTATTTACAATAGCATTGTT
>DAORIK010000164.1:0-3555 GCA_035438465.1 Chitinophagales bacterium
AATTGATCACCCGCGACACCATAGCAAAAATTTTAGATACGGCTCAGATTGAAGACGTGGTGCGTGATTTTGTCAACCTCAAAAAATCCGGTTCTATTCTCAAAGGAAATTGTCCTTTCCATCAGGAAAAAACTCCATCATTCGTTGTCAATCCAAACAAAAATATTTTCAAATGTTTTGGTTGCGGTAAAGGCGGCGATAGTGTTAGTTTCATTATGGAACATGAGAAATTTACATTCCCGGAAGCACTGCGTTATCTCGCACAAAAATATCATATTGAAATTGAAGAAACGCAGGTTTCTACGGAAGAAAAACAAGTGCAAGACGAAAAAGACAGCCTGCTGATAGCACTTAATTACGCGGCGAAATTTTATCAAACTCAATTAACGCAAACAGAAGAGGGTATTGCGATTGGTTTGTCTTATTTTAAAGAGCGAGGTTTTTTAGACGATACGATTAATACTTTCCAACTCGGTTATTCGCAGGATAGTTTTGATTCATTTTATAAACAGGCCATCAAAGATGGTTATAATGAAGAAATTTTACTGAAAGCAGGTTTAATCAAAGAAAAAAATGGTAAACATTACGATTTTTTCCGCGACAGAGTCATGTTTCCGATTTTCAATGTTTCGGGAAAAGTAGTGGCATTTGGCGGCAGAATGTTGAAGTCGAACAAACCTGAAAATCCAAATGTTTACAATCCGAAATACATCAACACTGCAGAAACCGATGTATACCATAAAAGTCAGGTATTATACGGTATTTCGCATGCAAAAGCAGACATCAGAAAACACGACGTTTGCTATTTAGTGGAAGGATACACGGATGTGATTTCTTTGTATCAGGCAGGTATTAAAAATGTAGTGGCATCCAGCGGAACGGCTTTAACGAAAGAGCAGGTGCAACTCATCAAACGTTTCACACAAAATATGGTGATTTTGTACGATGGCGATGCAGCAGGTGTAAAAGCAGCGTTGCGCGGACTGGATATCGTGTTGGAACAGGGATTAAATGTAAAACTGGTGTTGTTGCCGGATAATGAAGATCCGGATTCCTTTGTAAAGAAAAACGGAACGGATGCAACACTCGATTTTATTGAAAAAAAACAACAGGATTTTATCTTGTTTAAAGCTACACAAGGCATTGAAGAAGTGAAAAACGATCCGATTAAAAAGTCGGAAGTGATTAAAGATATTGTCGAAAGTATCGCGAAAGTAGATGACAATATCAAACGTCAGTTATACATCAAACATTGCGCGCAAATTGTAGATGTACCGGAAAATATTCTGGTGAACGAAACAAACAAAATTCGTACGCAACATTTCAAAAAATCAAGAGAATTTAATCAGGAAGATGCAACAGCCATCAATGATTTTGTAAAAACGGAAGAAGATCATACCCAACAGATTTCTAAAACACCTAAACTTTATTTTCAGGAGAAAGATATTATACGCATTTTGTTAGAGCATGGTGAGAAAGAAATGACCAGTGAGCATTCGGTGGCAGAATATGTAATCTTCGAATTGGTAGATATTGAATTTAAAAATGATGTGTTCGGTAAAATCATTAAAATGTATATGAATGCCTACACAAATGAATTACCATTGAATGAAGTGAAGAATCTGAATACCATTACAGACGAAGATGTAAAAAATTGCCTGGTAGAATTGATGTCATCACCTTATGAGTTAAGTCCGAACTGGTTTGCCAAGCATGAAATCGTGGTGAAAGATGCCAACCGCACCTATAAAACGGATGTTGTTTCAGCTATGCAACGTTTCAGGTATTATAAAGTGGCAGAAATTATTGATATCATAGGTGAAAAAATTAAAAAATCGGACCAGAACGGAAATTACGAAGAAGGTGTCGCTGCTATTTTGAAACATATGGAATTGAAAGAAACCCAGAAAAAACTCGCTAAAGAAATCCAAACCGTTATTCATCCCGCTTAATTTTGGAAGTCATTAACAATCAATATTCTAAGCAAGTGATTATTAACTAATTACTAATAACATCCACAATCGGAACGAATTTTGTAACTTCGCGGTTTAAATGTAGACTAATAAAATTAAGGATTGAGTGAAATCTCAAATCCCAAATCTTAAATCTTAAATATAATTATGTTATTATTTGCCCTAAGCGGAACCGCCACCAAAGTTATCTTATTAATCTTAAGTTTATCCATACTTATAGTGTTACACGAATTAGGACATTTTATTCCGGCAAAATTATTCGGAACGCGCGTACATAAGTTTTATTTGTTTTTTGATTTCTTATTTCCATTCCCAAATGTTGCCAATTTTACGCTGTTCAAAAAGAAAATCGGCGATACGGAATATGGTTTAGGATGGTTTCCGTTTGGCGGCTATGTGCAGATTGCAGGCATGGCCGATGAAACACAGGATGCAGAACAACTCAGCAAAACGCCACCACAACCCTGGGAATTCAGAAGCAAACCGGCATGGCAGCGATTGATTATAATGGTGGGCGGTGTTACCGTAAATATGATTTTAGCGATGGTTATTTTTACCGGCTTGTTGTGGAAATACGGCGAGGAATTCTTGCCGATGAAAAACATGACTAATGGTATTATGATTGTGGATTCATTAGCGAATCAGATTGGTTTGCAAAATGGGGATAAGATTATTTCTATCGACCATCAGCCGGCAGGAAATTTTGAAGAGTTTCAGAAAGATTTGGTGTTGAATGAAGCAAAAAGCATCACCATAGAAAGAAACGGACAGCAGCAGGATATCAATTTCAAAGAAGGATTTTTGTCTAAAGTAATGAAGCAAAAAAAAGCTGCTTTCATTTTGCCACGTGTGCCAAGTATTGTAGCACAGGTTCAGGATGCATCCGGTGCTGCAAAAGCAGGTATGAAGATAGGAGATAAGATAACAGCTGTCAATGGGGTTCCTACGCCTTTTTATGATAATGTTAAAGCGGAAATTACCGCTAATAAAGGAAAAACAATAAAAGTTACAGTTGACCGAAAAGGTGAAGTAGTAGAATTACAGGGAGAAGTTTCCAAAGAAGGATTGTTTGGTTTCGGTACGCAATCATATGCAGAAATATTAAAAACAGAAAGAGTTAATTATAATTTTTTGGCAGCAGTTCCTGCGGGAATTGAAAGAGCATTTGCCACATTAGGAAATTATTTTAAGAGTATGAAGATGTTGTTTACATCTAAAGAAGTAAAAGTGAAAGACAGTCTGGGTGGATTTATTTCTATTGGTAAAATGTTTCCGGACACCTTTGACTGGGAACATTTCTGGATTCTGACTGCTACGATTTCAGTTATTTTAGCATTTATGAATATCCTTCCAATCCCCATGCTGGATGGTGGTTATGTTGTGTTTTTATTGTATGAAATGGTAAGAGGTAAACCCGTTCCGGATAAAGTACAGCAATATGCACAAAGCGTTGGAATGTTTATCATTTTAGGTTTGCTGCTTTTTGCTAATGGTATGGATGTAATCAGAGCGTTGTTTCATTAAAATATTTTTTGGGATTTACTTTTTTAGATTATCTTTGCAATCCGTTCTTTTTGGGAGT
>DAORIK010000164.1:3655-5322 GCA_035438465.1 Chitinophagales bacterium
AGTGGGCAGTATGCAGTTTTTATGAACTCATTCTTATGACTCACGACTTATAACTTACGACTATTATGCCGCGGTGGCGGAATTGGTAGACGCGCACGACTCAAACTCGTGTTCGCAAGAGTGTGGGTTCGATTCCCACCCGCGGTACAAAGCATCCGTCAGATGACGGATGCTTTTTTATTTAGTTTATTTAGCTTTTTTTATATTGTTACCTGTATCTGAGTTTTGTATATTATAGAAATTGTAAAACTTTCTAAACATAGATGCTATGGTTATTATTATTATCTGCGTATTACTGTTAATGGCTTATTTGTTTGATTTAACTTCTTCAAAAACAAAAATCCCATCAGTCATATTGTTGTTGTTATTGGGTTGGTGTGCTAAACAAGCTGCTTCCTTTTTTGAATTAGAAGTACCAAATCTTGCTCCGCTTTTACCCATTTTAGGTACTATCGGTTTAATTTTAATTGTATTGGAAGGCTCGCTGGAGTTAGAGTTAAATCGTACTAAATTTCCACTTATAAAGAAATCGGTGCTGGTAGCTTTTTTCCCAATGATACTATTGGCATTTGTATTAACATTTGTATTTCAGCAATTGGGTGATTTTTCATTTAAAAACAGCTTGTTAAATGCTATTCCGCTATGTGTTATTAGTAGTGCAATTGCTATTCCAAGCGTACGAAACTTAAGTAACAGTAACAAAGAATTTATTATTTATGAAAGTAGCTTATCGGATATAGTAGGAGTTTTATTCTTTAATTTCATAGCTTATAATGATGTAATAGATGGACATTCAATCAGTCGTTTTTCTATTGATATCTTAATAGTTTGTCTAATCTCTTTTTTATCAACGATAGCATTGTCTGTATTGTTGAATAAAATAGAACATCATATAAAGTTTGTGCCGATTATGATATTGGTGATACTCATTTATGTTATATCCAAAGAATATCATTTGCCCGCCCTGATATTTATTTTAGTGTTAGGTTTGGTTTTGGGTAATTTGGACCAACTAAAGCAGTATAAATGGATAGAAAGATTAAAACCCGATGAGTTGGATAAAGAAGTACATAAATTTGCTGAAATCGTAATAGAAGTGGCATTTCTGGTTCGTGCTTTATTTTTTCTATTGTTTGGATATCTAATAGAAACAAAAGATTTATTCAATACGCAATCCTTATTACTTGCAATAGGTATAGTTGCCGCAATTTTCCTTTTAAGATGGTGCATATTACAATTGTCAGGAATGCCAACAAAACCTCTTCTCTTTGTAGCGCCAAGAGGTTTAATAACAATCTTATTATTTCTATCTATTCCGGCATCAAAATGTATAACTGTAGTTAATAACTCTTTAATTATACAAGTTATTATTTTATCAGCTTTGGTAATGATGTTTGGTTTAATGTGGGTTAAAGAAGAATATAAAGATTCTTCGGACAGGTAAAAATTATTGATTGAAAGTGTATTCTTCCCTTATAACATTTTGTCGGCTAAAGCAGCTATTATTTTAATTGTCAGCCATTTTTTTTCAGACTAAATATCACGTCGAATTAACTGTGCTAGTTTACATAAGAGCTATTCATTTTTCATATCTGAAGTTTTTATCTCAGCACTCGATTTTTTAAAAATCAACTGCTCACCACTTCCTTTTTTAAAAACCTTTCTGC
>DAORIK010000165.1:0-5291 GCA_035438465.1 Chitinophagales bacterium
GACAATCCAGGATAGCGTGATTAATCTCACTCTTTAAGTGCAGATATTGCTCCTGTAGATTAACCATTGGAATGTGCCTCATGTCGTAAATATCGTAAGAATAAAATTATTGAAGCATTTTTTCTAAATTTACACAGAAATACTAATTTATTTTATGCAGATACTGCAAATGATCTCCCATATACTAAGCAAAAAAAAAACGTTCTATATCCTTTTATTTATTGTAGGATTGTTTTCTCTTTTCTTTTTTTATGTTGCAATTGATACAATTTCAGGTGACCATTATACCTATTTATATTTTGTAAAAGGTTTACATCAAGGAAGATACACTTACTGGTATTTTTTGAAAGATTATATACCAGATACTTTCAGGAATCCAGGATTTCCTTTTTTTTTGTACCTTCTATCTTGTATAGATGACTCCGTCTTATTCATAAAAATTGTACAATTAGGTTTATTGTTTTTCACCATTTTCCTAATGTTAAAAATAATAGAACAATATGATAATAGTCTAATACTAAAGAATTTGTTTTTAATTTTTATTGGCATTCATTTTGTCGTTTTAACATACCCTGCATTTATTTATCCTGAATCATTAATGTTATTTTTAATTACACTGATAGTATATGTAGAAATTGTGTTTAAAGAAAATTCCTGGAAAAAATATATTTTTTTAGCATTGTTGTATGGATATTGTTTTCAAGTTAGGCCTGTTGTTCTCTTTATTCCCCTGATTCGTTTTTTATATTATCTGTATCAGTACAAAAAGGTTTCAGTTGTCAAAAACCTAGTATTTATTGTGATTTTTACACTTACTGTATTGCCTTATGGCTTTTGGAATTTAAAACATCACCAACAATTTAAAGCAACACCCATAGAGGGAGGTGCGGGAGCAATGTATTTAGGATACTGGAGTCCCAAACTAATTAATTACAGACAAGAAAAGTATTGGAGAAATGTAATGTATAAAGATATACTGTTTAATTTTTCGGATATAAAAGAAGTTCCACATAATGTTCATTTATTTAATAATGAAATGGACAGTATAGATAGAATTTGTGCAAAATATTTGACAAAGAAAGATAGTGCTAATTTAATGATAATGAAAAATTATCCGAATTTATTTGTTACCCTGAATGCAAATTATACCAATGAGCGAGAAAAAATATTAAAAAATTTAGCATTTAGACATTACTTGAACGATTGGAAATATACCATAAAATTAAAAGCATATACTTTTTTTAGATTATGGTATACAAGTTTATCACTAGAAGAAAAAGACAAGCAAACATTGAGCTCACAAATGCCAATGATAACTGCATTTATAGGTACAGGCACTACACTGCTGCTATTTATTTCTTATTTTTTATTTTGCGTTTGGAAAAGAAGGGATATTATTTATATGCTTGCGCTGCCGCTGCTGTTTTGTTTATACTTTGATATTTTTCACGTACCTTTCGTGATACAATCACGATATACTATTCCGGTAAGAATGCTATATTTGTTCTCTTTAGCCTTCATGATTTATAAAATACATTTTTCAAAGAATACAGCAAATGAATCACACCAGAATATATGAATACCGGTTTGCGCAGGTAGACATGGAAAAGAAAAATATTGTATGGAATGAGATAGCTAATTTTCTATATAATACACATTTAAACAAACCTCAGAAAATGCTGGATCCTGCCGGTGGTTTGTGTGAGTTTATAAATCATATTCCATCACAGGAAAGATGGACGATTGATTTATCAGACGATGTTAAAAAATACGCACACCCGGATATTAAAACTATAATTGGCAATAATCTGGAAGTAGAACTCCCGCAAAATTATTTCGACGGCGTTTTCATCTCTAATTTTTTAGAGCATTTAAATTCACAGTATGAAGTGGCTGATTTTCTGGAACGAATGTTTAAAACCTTAAAAAGCAAAGGCCGGATTGTTATTATGGGTCCTAACTTCCGATATACCTACAAAGATTATTTTAATTTTGCTGACCATATAGTAGTACTTACAGAATTAGGCGTTGCAGAACATTTGTACGGCGCAGGTTTTAATATCATAAAAGTATATCCGCAATTTCTCCCATTATCTTTCAGAAGTAAATCTTTTTTACCGGTTAATAAATTTCTGATAAAAACCTATCTGAATATGCCCCTCTCTTGGAAGTTTTTAGGGGAACAGTTTCTGTTGGTAGCAGAAAAACCATAATTGTATTTTGTTTATGCAAAAGAAAAAAGTCTTATTTCTTTCACCATATCCATTTGGAAAAGCTGCCAGCCAGCGACTGAAGTATGAACAATACTTTGCGCATCTGGAAGCAAATGGATTTGAATTAGAAACAAGCTCTTTTGTCGACTTAAATTTTTGGGAAGTTATATATAAGCCGGGCTTTTTATTGAGAAAAATCACCGGAACGTTACGAGGGTATATTCGTCGCTTTGTTGATTTATTTCGTCTGCATCGCTACGATATTATTTATATACACTTATGGGTAACACCACTTGGCCCGCCGTTCTTCGAATGGATGATAAGAAAATTATCCAAAAAGATGGTATATGATATTGATGACATGATTTATAAATCCGAAGGCTCTGCCATGAATAATTTAGTTCATTTACTGAAAGGAAAAAATAAGCCGCTTGCTTTAATGAAATATGCAGATCATGTAATTACTTGTACGCCTGATTTAAATGACTTTGCCAAACAGTTTTGCGCGCATTGCACAGACATCTCTTCAACACTGGATACAGAAAGAATGGTTCCAGTAAATACTTATACAAACGACAAACCATTGGTAATTGGCTGGACCGGCACACATTCAACAGTGCCTTATTTATATTTATTGACCAATGTGTTTCAGCGCTTGGCAAAGGAACGATCATTTAAATTACGTGTTATCGGCAATTTTAAATTTCATATGGATGGCGTAGATTATGAATATTTTGACTGGACTAAAGACGATGAAGTCAAACAATTACAAGGGATGGACATTGGCGTGTATCCATTACCAACAGATGCCTGGGTTATGGGCAAAAGCGGATTAAAAGCATTAACATACATGACTTTTGCATTGCCGGTGGTGGCAACAAATGTTGGTACTGCGATTAACCGTGTTATTACGGATAATGAAAACGGATTGTTGGTTAAAACAAAGGATGAATGGTTGGAAAAATTAAAATATCTGATAGATAATCCGGCAGAAAGAGCACGTATTGGAAAAAATGCCCGGCAAACAGTATTAGATAAATTTTCCGTAGAAGCAAACAAACCTGTATATTTGCAGATTCTTAGATCATTAGTGTAGAAATGAAGAAAAAAATATACATAGCAGGATGTGGTGGCATGTTAGGTGAAGGATTTCATAAAATCTTCAGAGATGAATATGAATTAAAATGCACGGATAAAGATGTAAACGAAGATTGGTTGTCTTTTTTAGATTTCAGAGATTTTGAAGCCTATAAAAAAGATGTGTTTGATTTCAACCCTGATTATTTATTTCACCTTGGCGCTCATACCTCTTTAGAATACTGTGATACCAATCAGGATGATGCTTATCTCACCAATACAATTGCAGTTGAAAATGCCGTGCATATTGCAAACACGCTGAATATTCCTTTATTATACATTTCCACTGCCGGAATTTTTGATGGCACCAAAGATACCTTTGATGATTGGGATATTCCGAATCCTTTAGGGCATTATGCACGCAGCAAATGGGCTGCGGAAGTGTATGTACAGCAAAATAAAACACAGCATTTAATTTGCCGTGCGGGATGGATGATGGGTGCAGGACCGAAGAAAGACAAAAAATTCATTCAGAAATTAATGCAACAATTGAAAGATGGCAAGAAAGAATTATTTGTGGTGAATGATAAATTAGGAACGCCCACCTTTACACATGATTTTGCAAGAAACGTAAAATTGTTACTGGAAAACGAAGTTTGGGGTTTGTATAATATGGTGTGTGGCGGTATTACCGGAAGATTTGAAGTAGCACAGGAATTAGTGAAATTACTGGGAAAGGAAAACGAAATAAAGATTACTTCGGTTGATTCTGATTTTTGGGCAAAAGAATATTTCTCCCAACGACCACCAAGCGAACGTTTGCTGAATACCAAACTTAATTTACGTCAGCTAAACATCATGCGCGACTGGAAAGTTTGTTTAAAAGAATATCTGGATAATTATTACCAAGGTTATTTGGATTAAACTGTCATCTTGAACGCAGTGAGAGATCTTACTGCAGAAGAGGCATGCTTGAGTTTTGTAATTTATGTGACAATGGAAATCTGAAGCGAGATTCATCTCCGCCAACCGGCGGATCGGAATGACAGCTACGCTGTTACAACTTATTCAACGCATCCACATACGCTTTTGCAGTGGCATAAATTACATCCGTATCATTTCCGAATCCGTAATAAAAGATACCATCTTTTGAAATCTGAATATGTACTTTGCCGGTATCATCGCTGCCGCCTGTAATGGCTTGCACTAAATATTCTTCCAGTCGAACCGGTTGTTTTACAATCTTGTCAATCGCTTTCAACGTAGCATCCACAGGTCCGCAGCCATCAGCAATCTCTACCGTCCGAATGCCATTTTTAAGTAACGCAACTGTTGCTGTTGCCTGATGACGTTTACCACAGTGCACTTCTAAATAATCTATCTCATATATTTTTCCTTCACGGCTTTGCCCCATCATTTCCAGTAAATCTTCATCATAGATTTCTTTGCGCCGGTCGGCCAAATCCAAAAATTTTTTGTAAGTATCATCCAACTGTGCCTGATCTAAAGTAAATCCAATATTTTCCAAACGATGCTTTAATGCTGCACGACCACTTCTTGCTGTTAATACAATCAAGGATTCAGGAATACCTACATCGTGCGGATCAATGATTTCATAATTTTCTCTGTTCTTCAACACACCATCCTGATGAATACCTGATGAGTGTGCAAATGCATTTCTTCCCACAATGGCTTTATTCGGCTGCACCGGCATGCGCATTAAACGCGTGATTAAGCGCGAAGTTGGATATATTTTTTTGATGTTGATATCACATTGCAAATGCAGGTTTGCTTCATGCGATTTCAAAATCATCGCCACTTCTTCCAGCGACGTATTTCCTGCACGTTCACCGATTCCGTTCATGGTCACTTCTACTTGTCGTGCACCATTTTGTAAAGCCGCCATAGAGTTGGCTGTTGCCATGCCTAAATCATTATGGCAATGTGCCGATAAAATCGCTTTGTCGATGTTGGGTACATTGTTCATCAGGTAGGCGATTT
>DAORIK010000166.1:0-5189 GCA_035438465.1 Chitinophagales bacterium
ACAACCATTTCCACATAATTATCTATTGTTTATTAACTTATCACATATTGTTTTCTAATTTCGAATAAAATAAATAGTCCATATGTCTACTTTAACTGCAATTAAACCTGAAGCAAAAATCCGTAAAGTGAATTTCAAATTTGAAAAACCATTTCCAAAACATTGGTACAACGATAATCCTATTGCTACGCATTTTATGAATGCGCAACATTTGGCGTTTCCTGATGGTGAAAAATTCTTCATTCGTAGTGTAAAAGCTTTTGCGGATGTGTATAAAAATGATCCTGAATTAAAAAAACGGGTAGATAATTTTATTGGTCAGGAAGGCACGCATTATGCAGAACATCAGAAATTCTGGGATATTATGGAATCACAGGATTTACAACCCATGAAGTTTGTAGATGTATTTCGTAAAACAGCTTGGAACGGTTTGGAAACATGGGCGCGTAAAACTTTTACCAAAAATCAATTAGGAAATAAAGTTGCGCTGAGTGTAACAGTTGCTTTAGAACATTTTACCGCTATGCTGGCAGAAAGCGGTATCGTAAATAAAGATATTACAGAAAAAATGCCGGATGAGATGAAAGATTTATTTATGTGGCATGCTGCTGAAGAAATTGAACACAAGGCCATTCCATTTGATGTATTGAAAAAAGTAGATGACAGTTATGCGCTCCGTGTTGGTGGTATGGCTATTGCCACCTGGGGGTTATGGTTTTATCTGGCATTGGGTACTGCCATGCTGACTGCTCAGGATAAAGACGTAAAAGCCAAAGATATACCAAAAGATTTGATTACATTTTTTTCCAGATTCAGACAAAGTTTTGGCGGCACACTTGCTTCACAATATTTTCAATATTTCAGAAGAGATTTTCATCCTGACCAAATCGATAATTATCATTTAGCAGAAGAATTATTGAAAGGGAAAAATTACGCGTAATAGTAGTAAGTCGTGAGTGGTAAGTAGTAAGTATTCATTAATAATTCCAAGTCTGAAATATTAATTCACAATTCTGAAATAATTTTATGGCAATAACAACTGTAAAGAAAAAAGAGACAAATACTGCAAAAGCGTATGATCCGACAGAAATAAAAGTACGTCGTGTAAACTTTCAATTTAGTAAAAAGAATCCACGGTTTTACTATAAGAATAATCCATTCAGCACTCATTTTATTAATGTATTGCATATTGTCTTTCCTACAGGTGAACGTTTCTTTGTTAATTCAGTCTTGAAGCATCAGAAAGAAATTACAGACGAAAAGCTAAAAAAACAAGTACGCAACTTTTGCGGACAAGAAGGAATTCATAGTAGTATGCACGAACGCTTCTGGAATATCTTAAACGACAATGGTTATATTATTAAAGGATTTGAAGAACACATTGATAAGGTATTACATAAAATTGTAGCAAAAATTGAAGTAGAAGGAACACGTATCAATAATATTGATTTAGTAGCTACTGCCTGCTTGGAACATTTTACAGCCCTGTTTGGTCATGCTTTGTTTGCACATGTGGAAACAAATCCTGATGTTGTTCCCGAAGATATGGCGGAGTTATTCTTATGGCATGCAGCAGAAGAAATTGAGCACAAAAATGTCGCTTATGATGTGTATCAAAAAGTAGATAAACACGAACATCAAAAACGTATAGTAATGATGCCTATCGTTACTGCGTTGTTGTATTTTTATTTAAGTGTTGGTACCATTATGCTGATGTATCAGGACAGAAAACATATACAGTTAAGTAAATTACCAAAACACTTTTATGATTTCGCCACCGGCTTGTTTTCTGATTTGCACAGCGATTTGGTAAAAGAATATTTCAGCTTCTTTAAAAAAGATTTCCATCCATCCGATTTGAATGACTATCATTATGCGGAAGCATTTTTTAGAGATAAAGAATATGCTTAGAAATAGTATCCTCTTTTATTCAAAGATAAAATTTTCAAACTCACGGTTTAAAACAGACTAAGAAATTATAGTTTATTGTACCAGTATTTTCTTTGTATAAATACTTGAACCATTCTTATCATTTATACGAACCAGATAAACACCATTTGCAAGTATGTTATTTGTTTCGAATACGAAGAGTGTTGAACCTTTATCAATCTGCTTAGATTGCTGCATTAATCTTTTACCCACCACATCAAATAATTCTATTTGAAAATTACTTCCTCTAAGTAGTTCTGACTGAATAACAATACCTTGTTCTGAACTATAAAAGACATTAAACTGATTTTTTGTGCTCTCGCAATCCAGACTTATAACGACGGATGTTTTAGAGCTACCATCAAAATCTATCATTCTTAAACGGTAATAAGCTTGCGAAGTCACCGTTTTGTCTAAATAACTATACTCTCTTATGATATTTGAATTTCCTGCAGCCTGAATAACAGTTACTGCTTCAAAAGTGTGTCCATTATCCACTGATCGTTCCAATACAAATTCTTTACTGTTAAGTTCGCTCACAGTTGTCCATTTTATCAATCCATCACCGTCATCACAAACAGCATTAAATAAAGCCAATTCCACCGGTAACGGATTCGGATCGCCGCCACCAAAACCAAAATTTGAAAAACCCGTTAAACCACTTCTTGCTACTGTTGGCATAGATGTAGTACCAGATGGTGCAATATGTGTACCAGGTGCAGTCCATGGCCCTGAACCTACGCGTTTTAATAATGAAAGCTGGCATAGCTCTGTAATTGTAACTAAATCTTGGCCTGTAAGTTCTAGCCTGTATGTTCCATTAACACCAATCGTATTTGCCTGTGGGGTAGCAACCCAAAAACCCTGATCTGCTGTTGTTGTCACATCAAATGTCATTCCAGCAGGGCAAGTACCTGGTGTTGGCGGAGTCACTATACCACTAATAGGCAAACCGTTGAAATACATTTTTTGATTTAAGAAGAAAACATCTAAATAACCACCAGTACTAGGAGCATTCGAGTATTCTAATTTATAAAATCTGTTTTTCAGATTCCCTGTAACCTCTTGAGCTAGCGGATATAAAGAAGAAGCATCGCCACTATTAGTACCATTAAACCATCTACGCATATTTCCTACTACATAACCAGAAGTACCTCTTGTGTAATTTAGTGTACCTAAGGATGCAGTACCTGTACCAACACCTACAAAATTATTTCCTGTATAGATATTACCTTTTGTCATGGTTAAAGCTGTTGTAGCCGAAACGGAATTCGTCAATGTTACTTTTTCTGAACTATTGACTTTATTTATTGTCAGGCTATTAACTGTTGATGGTAAGCCACTTCCGGTGTTTTGATTATTCTGTCCTAGATAAACATAATTTGCTCCGGTACTAAAGCTCCTGATTCCAATTAAATTATCTACATTTCCGGCATCTACCCCGGTGGATGTAATACCGTTTACACTGCTTATACCAATTGTACAGCCACTGTTCAACACAAAATTACCGCCTTCCAAATCAAGTAAATATGTTGGAGTCGTACCTATAATAAAATTGACTGTTGCACCATTAGATACCACAAAATCCTCATCCACTGCCATATCATTCAAATTCATTACCGTTCCGGCACCACTTACTTCAAAGTTGTAACGCACCCAGATAAAATCAGTAGCCCCTGATGTAATTGAAGTATAAATTTCTCCTTCATCTAACGTCGTAAATGTTTTGCCTGCCACAGTTTTTTGGGCTAGAAGCATTAAGTTATCAATTCTTAAATGAGCAGAAGAAGAACTTGATAAGGAATAATAGGTATAAATACGAATGTATAATGTTGATTGATTATCACAAGCACTTGGTAGGTTTATATAAGCCTTACCCCATGAACCATATGACCAAGGTAAATTATTATTAGAGCCAGGTGTACCCTTAGAGGCGACAAAAGTCCACGAACTTCCATTTAAACTATAAGATATTCCATAATAAGGTGCATCTATATTATTCGGCATCTCATCAAATGTTAACATCAATCCTGAAAATCCTGATGTACTTGTAGAGAACTGTACATATTTTGTTGCACTTGCTTTTGGGTCCGTTGAAGAACTCGTTGCTCCTTCATACATAGCAAATGCTTTCCCGTCTGCTACTCCAACTAAACCGGAAAAATCATATTGAGATAAACCGGCACCATTTGCACTTGTTCCGGTTGAACCCGTAGTAGTTAAAGATGTACTTCCAGTGTTAATTTGTTGCTCAACTTGATTCTCATATGTTGTTCGTGTGGTATTGTCTTCGAAATCATAGTAGCAAATCGGTATTCCTTTTACAGGGGATTTATCTAAAGTTGTAAAAGTAGGCAGTGCCTGCCATGAACTAACATCTCCGCCACCACAATTGCTTCTAACCCAGACATAATAAATTGTATTAGAAGCCAACCCTGTTAAAATATGTGACAAGGTAGTAACACCTGAAACACTTGGTGTTGTTCCGGTAGTAGGAGTAGTAGAAGAAGTGCTATAGTAGATTTCATAGCTAGCAGGTGTTGTACCACCAGACGGAGCATCCCAGCTGATTGTCGCAATCGAAGTTCCGATAGTATTAGCTATAATATTTACCGGAGGTTTACAAGTAACTACTTTCACTTTAAAATTATCTAAACTAAAGTAATATGGTGTACTGTTATTTAGCATTCTGACAATAAAATAGTATGTTCCATTAGAAGATGGAGTGAAACTTACTGATTTATTTTTAAAAGTGGTAGATGTAACTGTTACATCTGTGACAAAGTAGCCAAAGTTTGTAGCACCCACTCCACTTTGACTTGTATTTACCAATACTTCTCCAGTCCAGCCGGTATAGCCATCCCCTGCCCAATCAAAACTGAATTCGTATTCTGTTCCGCTTGTAAGTGTAAATCCCGGCGTCATTAAATATTTATAAGTGTTGGTACTTTGCCACCACAATGCTACATAGTTTGGTGCGCTAGGCGGTGTGGTATACCCATTTCCTGTTGATGTTTCCCAAGGTTGGCTTCCAGAATTATATGTCGCCGCCCAACATGACGGTACAATCCCAATACCAATTGACCCCATGGCATCGAAATTTTCTGTCCAGGGTAAAGAAGAAATAGCAAGACATGTTGTCGTAAACAATGCATTTGTAGATACTGTATTTCCTGAACATGTAACATTTGATGCAAATACCTGCACATCATAGGTTGTACTTGCTGACAATCCTCCTAATGCATATGGTGAGGTTGCTG
>DAORIK010000167.1:0-5024 GCA_035438465.1 Chitinophagales bacterium
ATTTTCAACCAACTAATGCAACGCCGCGATAAAGAGAATTTATTGCAGCAAAAAGCCGTTTGTATCTGGATGACTGGTTTGTCGGGTTCAGGTAAGAGCACAATTGCAAAAGGATTAGAAAGGAAGTTACACCAAAATGGTATTTTAACAGCAATATTAGACGGTGACAATGTACGTTCTGGCATTAATAATAATCTTGGGTTTTCTGATGAGGACAGAACAGAAAATATCCGCCGCATTGCAGAAGTCAATAAACTGTTTTTACAGAATGGAATTGTCACCATCAACAGCTTTGTAAGTCCGACAAAAGATATTCGTGATTTGGCAAAAACAATTATAGGTGAACAGGATTTTTATGAAGTGTATATCAATGCAAGTTTTGATGAATGCGCAAAACGTGATGTAAAAGGCTTGTATAAAAAAGCATTAAATGGCGAAATCAAAAACTTTACCGGTTTAGATGCACCTTTTGAAGCACCGGAAGATGCTGTATTAGAAATCAGAACTGCGGAACAAAGTATTGAAGAAAGTGTAGAAACAATTTATAATTTTTTTATCAAAAAAATAAAATAGTCTTACGACTTATTACTTACGACTTACCACTAAAATATGAACGATTATCACTTAAATCACCTCAAAGAACTTGAATCAGAATCGATATATGTCTTGCGTGAAGTAGCTGCACAATTTGAAAATCCGTGCATTCTATTTTCAGGCGGAAAAGATTCTATTGTGGTAACACATCTGGCTATAAAAGCATTTTATCCGGCAAGTGTTCCATTTACCTTATTGCATGTAGATACTGGTCACAATTTCCAGGAAGCATTAGACTATCGCGATGAATTAGTTAAAAAGAATGGCTTGCGCTTACTCATTGCCTCTGTACAGGAAGCTATTGATAAAGGTTTAGTGCGTGAAGAAAAAGGATATAATGCATCACGCAATGCATTACAAACAGTACCTTTATTAGAAGCCATAGAAAAAAACAAATTCGATTGTGCGATTGGTGGAGCACGAAGAGACGAAGAAAAAGCAAGAGCCAAAGAGCGTTTCTTCTCTCATCGCGATGAATTCGGACAATGGGACCCTAAAAACCAAAGACCTGAATTATGGAATATCTTCAATGGTAGAAAACATATAGGCGAACATTTCCGTGTGTTCCCGATTTCCAACTGGACAGAAATGGATGTATGGCAATATATTTACCAAGAACAAATAGAAATGCCAAGTTTATATTTTTCACATAAAAGAAAGGTATTTGAACGCGACGGTGTTTGGTATGCAGCATCAGAATATATTCAAAACAAACCGGATGAAGTTGTGGAAGAACGTGTTGTACGATTCAGAACAGTAGGTGATATTACCTGCACCGGTGCTGTTTTTTCCGAAGCCTCCACATTGGAAGACATTATACAGGAAGTAGCTGCAAGCAGAACCACAGAACGCGGCACACGCGCAGATGATAAACGAAGCGAGGCAGCTATGGAAGACCGAAAAAAAGCAGGATATTTTTAATCCACAATTGAATTAATCTCAGTTCCGACAAAATGCAACAACAACGACATTATTTCTACTCACTAAACACCATGCGTTTCTTTTTCGCGTTGATAGTGATATTGATTCATGTCGAATTATACAGAGGATATATTTACACTAACACATTACTGGAAAAATCAAAATTATTGAGAGATATTGGTCCGGTATTGGTTTCATTTTTCTTTGTTATCAGTGGTTTCTTAATTTCCTATTTCTTATTGTTGGAAAAAAACAAGTATGGAAAAATAAGCTACAAGAAATTCTACAAAGGCAGGATTCTTCGTATCTGGCCTTTGTATTATTTAACCATCATTATTTACTGGAAAATATTACCAAATATAGGATTGCTAAAACCTTTGCATGAAGCTTTTTTCTTTGTGCAACAACACCCTGCCAAACATGGCATGTTGCTTACGGAGAATCAATATTTTACTATCAGCATGTTGTTTCTTCCGCAGTTTACATATGCAATCGCATCTGCTATCGACAGTATCGCTACTTATGCTACTTTTACCTGGAGTATCGGAACAGAAGAACTCTTTTATCTGTTTTGGCCATTTGCACTCAACAAATCAACAAATGAAAGAAAAGGAATAACGAGAATCTTTATCGGCTATTTTGTTTTATACGGATTGTCAATAGCAGCATTAGGTATTAGTAAATATTTATTACACAATGGCATGCTCACCAGGCTATCTACTTTTGCAGTATTTGCGATGTATCTCAATAGAATCAGTTGCATGTGCGTGGGTGGTTTAGGTGCATACTTCGTAATTCACAATATGGAGGATTTAAAAAAATATTGCTCCATACCGAGAGCATATATTGCTACACTCTTAATTTGTGTGCTATTAGTTACCGGCATTTACACACAGGATGTTTTGAGTATTCTATATATGTTCGTGATATTATGCATTATTGTTTACGGAAAGCCGATTCCTGTTTTAGACAATAAAGTATTGTCTTATTTCGGGCAGGTAACTTATGGTATTTATATGTATCATTCCATGGTAATTCCATTGGCTTATGTATTGCTGAAAAAATATAATCATTTCAATATGTATACTTTTTATTTTTGCTCGTATGCAGGAACACTGCTAATCGCAGTTTTTTCATATGAAGTTTTTGAAAAATCATTTTTAAAATTAAAAGATAAAAATCTGTTAGCTTTTATAAAAACTAAAAATTAATCATGACAACAACAGTAGAAGAAATAGAAAACTTTGACAGTAAAGCATATTTAGATATGGAACTGCTTCGCTTCTCGACGGCAGGCAGTGTAGATGACGGAAAATCTACTTTAATCGGAAGGCTGTTATATGATAGCAAATCCATCTTTCAGGACCAGATGGATGCCATTGAAGCGGCTTCAGCCAAACGAGGAGAAGAATATGTAAATCTGGCTTTACTCACAGACGGCTTGCGTGCAGAACGTGAACAAGGAATTACTATTGATGTTGCATACCGATATTTTTCCACACCAAAACGAAAATTTATTATTGCCGATACACCGGGCCATATTCAGTACACACGTAATATGGTGACAGGTGCATCTACAGCCAACCTTGCCATTATTTTAGTGGATGCGCGAAAAGGAATCATCGAACAAACATACCGGCATTCTTACATTGCGTCTTTATTACAGATACCCCATATCATGGTTTGTATTAATAAGATGGACCTTGTTGATTGGGACGAAAAGACATTTAACAAAATTGTAAATGATTATAAAGCATTTGCTTCCAAACTGGATATCAAAGATGTACACTTCTTACCGATTTCTGCATTGGCAGGTGATAATGTGGTAAACCGTTCTGAAAATATGCCGTGGTATCAGGGGCCAACACTAATGTACTTATTAGAAACCATTCATATCGGTTCGGATTTAAACCATATTGATGCACGTTTTCCTGTACAATATGTGATTCGTCCGATGAAAAACGAATACCATGATTTTCGCGGTTATGCGGGCAGAATTGCAGGCGGCGTTTTCCGTGTTGGGGATAAAGTGAAAGCGTTGCCAAGTGGTTTTTCTTCTAAGATAAAATCAATTGTGACAATGGATGGCGATTTGCAGGAAGCATTCGCTCCGCAAAGTGTTACTATTACTTTAGAGGATGAAATCGATATTTCGCGTGGTGATATGATTGTGCGTGAAAATAACCTGCCACATTCAGAACAGGAATTTGATGTGATGCTATGCTGGATGAATGAAAAGAAATTGGTGCCACGTGGGAAATATATTTTACGTCATACTACTAGAGAATGTAAGTGTATTGTAAAAGAAACTAAGTACAAGCTCAACATCAATACATTGCAAAGACTGGAAGATGATTTAGAGATTGGCTTGAATGATATCGGCAGAGTTACGATTCGTACTACCGTTCCATTATTTTTTGATAGTTACAGAAAGAACAGAATCACAGGTAGTATTATTTTAGTAGATGAAGCGACCAATGAGACGGTGGCAGCCGGAATGATTGTGTAAATATTTACTATAGTCTCTTATAATACCGCGCATACTCCACTTCAAAAGTGTAGGGGAATTTGGTGTAGTCAATAGCACCGCCACCACCAATCGGCGGAATAGAACCACCCATCGCGAGATTCAATTTCAGGTAATGTTCTTTCGTTAAAGGCATCCAGCTTACGCTTCCTAAATCGCTAAGCGTATAAGTAGCATAGTTGTTATTATCAAAATAATATTTCACCTGTGTGCTGTCCCATTCTATGGCATAGTTGTGAAAAACATCTGTCAGTAAATAAGAATTGGAAACTATATACGGCCAGTTTCTGGATATGGCATTTCCATTGCTGTCCGGCAAAAAAGTGCTGCCTAATACTACAGTAGGTGCCTTTCCTATCCATTCCATAATATCAATCTCACCGCAACGTGGCCAGCCAACTGCATCGTGATTAACGCCCAATGTCCAAATAGCCGGCCAGGTACCTTTTCCTAAATGTGGCATTTTTGCGCGTACTTCTATATATCCGTATTTAAATGTTTGTATGCCTTTAGTTTCAATACTCGCAGAGGTAACAGGATGTCCCTGAAAACTATCGTTCAGCGCTGTAATATATAATCTACCATTTTCCACTTTGCAGTTTTCCAGTCTGCTGTCCGTGTAATATTGCACTTCCTGATTTCTGACATACCCTGTTTCAAATCTCCATTTTGCAGCATCGGGTAATCCTGAATAATTAAATTCATCCGCCCAAACTAAATGATACTGTTTATTCCCAATGGTTAGATTGCCTCCACCACCCGGTGTTATGGGTATCTGAACCGGCAGGCACGCGCTTACTATAAGCACAAGACATAAATAAAAGATGTTTTTCATAGCATCTCTAAATTACACAATTTGCTTTACATATTTTCAATATACAAATGAAAATAAATCTTGTTTGACCAACAATATCAATAAAATTATCAAATGCATTCATTAACTTCAATTTATGAAGGAAATAAAAGATAATGAGGCTTCTTA
>DAORIK010000168.1:0-4892 GCA_035438465.1 Chitinophagales bacterium
TTTTTCTTTTTGTTTTTCCTTCACGGAACTTCAATTGGAAACGGTCAGCAAGGCATTTCATATAACAGTCGTATTGTCGTAGTCCATGAAGCCGGAAAGCTTCATAGACTATTTTACCGGATTACGACAATACTTTGTTAGCGGGTAAAAATAGAATGCTGCTAAGCATCCGTTTTGATAGTTGTACGTTTTTTCGGCGCCCATCGGGCGCCGTTTTCGTTTTTTTTTATGCCTTACGAAGAAACACCACTGTGAAGTTTGTTTTCTTTTCGAAAAGCACCTTATTATCATCTCGATAATATACAGTTGTATAACCTGATTCTATTTTCCAGCCTTCATATTCTCTCACCGGAGTATCTACCCTATGAGAGAATTGGTAGGGAATTCTGCGCTTGTCATTTATAAAATAAAAGCGATCTCCTTCTTCAAGGTCAAACAATCTAGTAATAGTTAGTTTTTTCATCAAAGTCCGTCCAAGTTCATCCAAGTTTGTCAAATTTTGACAAAAAATGAAATGAAAATTCTACTATTTTATTCAATTAAATGAAAATCAACTACTTAGTGTATTATTTTTTTTTACGATTATCTTATTTTTTATAAATCTTGTAAAAACAGTTCAAACTATTCAAACTATTCAAAGTATAGTTATATACTTAAAAATCAACAGTTTATATTTTATGTAAACTTTGAAGTGCTTTGACATTTTGGAAGACTTTGAAACTTGGATGCTTGGACGAAGAAAATCGTGCACGATTTTCAGTTTTTTGAAGTTTTTTTTCAATCGATTATTACCAAACTTTTCTGTCCTTTTTTTGGCAACGCATACATATAATTTTATCAAAAATAAAGTTGTATGAAATCTTTAAAAAATGCATTTTTTATATTAGTAGCATTACTGTTTCTAATAAATTATCCGGCAAAAGCCGTTGTAATTAATAATCCGGACGGAACAAAAGTTTGGTTTAATACCTGCGAACCTGGGCAATCTTGCCCAATGACGCATTCCGACAGTGCCATGATAAATTTGTTAGAACAATTATTACTTGCTTATGATATGAATTTAGTAGATAGCGCAGGCACTTATTACATTGCGAGCTCTGCCACATCTGTTGCACTAAATATATCACCATCGTCCACGGTTAATTTTAATATCGACACGGCAAATCTAAATCTTAATTTCCCGGATTCTTTTGCCATTAAAAAAAGCAACGATAGTGCTTTCACCTGGATTACGACGGATAGTTTAACCTTAAATCCGCTTACGTACAAATCAATCTCATATAGCGTGGTAAACGGTACAGCTACCGTAAGAATAGGAAGCAGAACTACCACTGGAATTCCGGAAGGCTATAGTGCCAATTACATCAGCGATGGATTGCTTACAGAAAGATTCCGATTTGTAGCTGTGTCAGGAAAAATTATTGTAAACGCCACAAAATAAACTCATGAAAAAAAATATTTTTTTATTGATATGTATTATAGCATTTCAATTGCTTGCTTGCAACGGATTCTGCCAAACTACCAGCTTTTATAATTCTGCTGTAAAAGTTGACAGCGTTAAATTTATAAACGATTCTTTGCATGTATATAACCACGTTGATGGTTTGGTAAAATACAGCTTACCAAGCGGTGGCGGTGGCATACTTCCTAATGGCGTTGAAATAGTAAGCACTACAAGGAATTTTCAGGCATCAGATGCGGGGAAAATAATTGTTTTATTTAACCATGCTGGTTTGGATATGCCGTCTGGTTCTTTAGGTTTAACAGGTGAAAACTATTGCTCAGTAATATCGCAATATCAAGATTCTTATGTTCAAAGAGGTAGTGAAGGTGAACAAATATATATGAATAGTATTAGCCCCACATTGAGTAATAACGAGTCTTTGTTGCTTACTTTTTCTGAGCATGAAGCACAGGCATTTGTTTCTCCGGTAAACGCTTCTTTAATTTTAGATGGCGACACACTAAAGACTGCAAGCCGTTATTTTTATGATAAGCAAAATGACTATATACCGCTTAGCGGAACTGTTAGCGGTAGCCCTGTAACTGGTGATATTGAAGTAAAAGAGGGTTCTTATGGAAATTTATACTTAAGACCTGACGACACTAATATATATCAATATCTTTTATTTTCAGAGGGTGGTATAAATTTGGCTTCTAAAAATTATGACAATGATAATGAGGTTGGCATAACAATTGGCACAATTGCAAGTGATGGAGGTATAACTATTTATGACGATAATATAAATTCACATGGAATTGCAGCAAATCAAGATTTTACATCGAATCTTAGACCATTAGACTACACACAAAAAAAGTACGTTGACCAACAAAATGGAAACGACACTATAACGCTAAACACAGATGACCCATTAGTGTATTCAGGAGACACACTCTATGTACCGGCAGGCAAAGGAAAAATAAATTTAACAGGCTCAACAGGTCAGGGAACTTTAACCATTTCTAATATAGTAACAAGCACACAAAATATACCGTTAAGAATAACAAAGACAGTAAGCGGAACTAATTATCAATTCTTATCGGGTGGAAATATTTTGACAAAGAATTACGGAAACCCAATTCTATACTTAGATGAAGATTACATCAAAATAGAATGGTTTGAGTTGATAGGTAAATTTCAAACAGTAGATTATTATTCTTACGATTAAAATTCTTACTTCCAATGCTAAAGAAAGTAATTTCCACCTCAAAAATTTTCGCATTAATAGGCTTATTAATTACGCTTGCTCAAATGCTTTTTGATTTGCTGAATGTAGCAAACCTGAATGAAAACACTAAAATATATGTAGGTGCCATTGGTATGGTATTGGCTATTATAAACAGCGGATTCAAACAATTTTTTGATAAAAACATTGATAACCGCACCATTTACTTACAGCTCTTATTATTCATCGGATTCGTAGCAGGCGGCATCTTAGATCATTTCAATCAGTTAGATTTTTTAGGGCAAGATACCACCGCAGTAATGCGTGTGACACTTACATTTATAAGCACCTCAATACCTATCATTATAAAAACGATAAACGAAATAGAATAATATGCAAACATAAAAATCCTTTTAAAAAATGTTTTGCATGGAAGATTTAAAACAGGATATGAAAGAATTCAGTACACATTTGGCGGATGCATTTGCTATTGTTTTTACAAGTGTAAGCGGTTATTTGCATTTTAATGACATCAAGATTTTTCAGAATTTCCATAACTCGTTTCAGGAATTTGTATTTTATATCGGTGGTGTATTTACATTATTATGGCTGTTTTTCCGGATGGCAAAATCTTACAATGAATATAAAAAATCTAAAAAATAAATTGTATGAAAACAAAAGCAGAAAGAATGGCACTGCGCGCCAAACGAAAAGCAAAATTTAAAGCCATCTGGAAAAAAATAACCGATTGGTTTCGCAAACTGGAAGACAAAGTGCTGCCTGAAATAATTGATTTCTCAATTAAAATAATGACTGCCTTTAAAAAAGTAATGGATAACGGCGTAGTAGATATACTTACAGATTTTATTCCGGGAGATGCTGATGATGTACTGGTGGAAAAAATCAGAACTGTTACCGGCCGTGTTATTGATAGCCTGATGATTTCTAAAGAATGCCTGGCAAAAGAAACACTTGAAGAAAAAATAAAATGCTTTGCAGAGCATTTAAAAACATTGCCAAAACATCAACAGGAAGGAATTTTGATACGCATGCACGCTGATCTGATAGAGCAGCTGAATACAGAAATGAACGGAAGCACGCTTACTAAATCGGAGTATGCACATTTGGCAACCGGAAGTTATCTGGCAGAAAAATTAAACGCATAATGATTTTGAAGTGGATAATACAAGATGACAACCGAGACTGATAAAATTTGTTAGTTTCGAGTTTAAAAGTTTAATATATCAATAAGTATTGGTATATTAGCAAATAAAAAAGGGCAATGATATTGCAGTTAGCTTGCAAACCACAGGTTTTTTACTTCCTCAGAAAACACTACGGAGAAAGTATGAAACTAAGCGAGAAAGACACTGTAAGCACGCTTATTTTTAATACATTGCTGAAAAACAGGGAAAACGCACACGAACAAAAAAAACTTAAAAATTATCCACTCTATTATCCGATTAAAGTAAGCAACTATACCTACGATAAATATAATCTGAAAACATTTTCAGCCTACAAAATCCGGGTAATAAACAAGTACATTGACACTATTTTTGAACTGGCATTTTATCTATACGTGCTCAAAGCATTGCATGTAGATAAAAAGAATTTGAAAACCAGCATAGAAGATTTTATGCTGATCTATGAAATTGATGAAGATTATTATTCTTTTGATGCGATGAAAAAAGAATATGCAAGGTTTAAAAATGGAGATAAAAAAAATATTGAAAAATTACTAAAAAAAATACCTGCTCACTTGTCCTGAATTTTTATGATAACAGATTTACTAAAACCGGCACAACAGAACATAACAGGCTTATGCAAATTTTGGTTTGCACCGGCAGATTGGTTTCGTTTTCTAAGCATAAAGTACTTAACTAACATTGAAATAAAATATATAGAGTTTGAAACTGTAGGAGATAAACGATGGCTGAGCGGATATCACAACAACGAAATAACCGAAATAGAAACCACGCCCAAACAAACCGATAGCGGCGTGCTCTACGAAAGCCAGGTAAATCTATTTCTGCCAACAGATGATGAAAATTTGCGCCTGCAGCTAACACGTATGGAGCAAATGCGCTTTATAGTAATGGTAAAAGAAAGCTCCGGCACAGTAAAAATACTTGGCGATAAAATAAGTGCCTGCCAGTTGCAGTTTAAATTTGTAAACAAGCCAACTAAAAAAGGATATGATATCGTTTTTAGTTGCGAAAACACCAA
>DAORIK010000169.1:0-4726 GCA_035438465.1 Chitinophagales bacterium
GAAATTTGGTGAAACCGGCTGCCTGGTCTACATAGGTTTGTACGTTTTGAAAAAACTTAATCTGTTCGCTCATATTTTAATTTTTTACTTCTTGCTCGAGTTTCTTTATTTTTCTATCCAAATAGAAAAGAAAAATGAAAATGCCTAGCAAAATGATAGACGCAACCACTATAACAGCATTTAATTTGCTGTTTTCCAATAGTTTATCGGCTACATTTATCGTTTGGGCGCTTAACATTTTAGAAACACATGCGAAAAGTAGAATTAAAATTGCAGATTTCTTAGACATGACGCAAAATTATTTTTTAAAAGATGTTAATAAGAATGTTTTAAGAAACAAGTCATAAATTACAAGTAACAACTATTTGTTATTCAAAATAACTAACTACAATTGCTTTATTTCTGCCACTAACTCTGTCAATGCTTTTTTTGCATCACCGAAGAACATTGAGCATTTAGGATTGTAGAATAATAAGTTGTCGATACCAGCATAACCTGCATTCATAGAACGCTTATTTACAACAATATTTTTTGCTTTATCCACTTCTAAAATCGGCATACCATAGATTGGAGAGCTCGGATCTGTTTTTGCCGCCGGGTTTACAACGTCGTTTGCTCCTACTACCAATACCACATCGGTTTGTTCAAACTCAGGGTTGATATCTTCCATTTCAACCAGCTTATCATATTCCACATTCGATTCTGCTAACAAAACGTTCATGTGTCCCGGCATACGTCCCGCCACCGGGTGAATTGCATACTTTACTTCTACTCCGCGCTCTTCTAATAATTTTTCTAATTCATGGATGATATGTTGTGCCTGAGCAACAGCCAACCCATAACCGGGAACAATTACCACTTTCTTAGAGTAATTCAACATCACTGCTAAATCTGAAACTTGTACATCTTTTATTGTTCCTTTAACATCTGTACCGTCACTCGCAGAACTGTTTCCACCACCAAACGCACCAAAAATTACATTGCTCAACGGACGATTCATTGCTTTACACATAGCCAATGTTAACAATGTTCCGGCAGAACCTACTAAAATCCCGCCTGTCAGCATTGGTTTATTATCATACAGGAAACCGCCAAATGCAGCAGCCAAACCTGTGAAAGAGTTCAATAAAGAAATTACAACAGGCATGTCAGCACCACCGATTGGAATGGTAAATAAAATTCCATAAACAATTGCTACGACAAATAACAACCATATAATGACGGGAGGCAATGTTTGATTTTGTATCACAACGAATATTGAAAACACCAATACGCCCAATAACACTGCATTGTTCAGAATATTATATTTTGGCAAACGGATGGGTTTATTCATCGTTCCTTCTAATTTCAAGTATGCGATAATAGAACCTGAAAAAGAAATGGTACCAATGACCATTCCGGCAACAATGAAAGATAATTCTTTTGTATGACCAAGATTATGATGAAACTCGCTCAGACCAATTAACGCTGCACATGCACCACCCATTCCATTAAACATAGAAACCAGTTCCGGCATTTTTGTCATCTCGACACTTTTCGCTCTCCACCAACCGATTGCAGTACCGATTACGATGGCAAGAAATATCAATCCTATCGTCAATGCTGAACGGTTATTGCTTTCAAACAAAAAGATAGTTCCTAATATGGCGATGGTCATACCGAACGCACCGATTAAATTTCCCTTACGTGCAGTTTTTGCATTACCCATCATTTTTAGTCCGGCGATAAACGTCACCGATCCTATTAAATAACATATTTCTAAAAGTCCTTTCATTATTCTAATTTGATAACTAGTTAATTAGCTAATTGATGAATTAAATTGATTTATTTCTTCTTAAACATTTCCAGCATTCTGTCTGTAACGACAAAACCACCAACCACATTAAGTGTTCCTAATATTACAGCCAGAAATCCTAACGCTAATCCAAAGATGTTGTCAGGTTCTGTATCCAGCATTACTATAATAGCACCTACAATAACTACACCGTGAATGGCGTTTGCACCGGACATCAATGGTGTATGCAAAACAGTAGGCACACCACCAATTACTTCAATCCCAACAAATACTGCCAAGATGATAAAGTAAATCATTTCGCGGTTTTGAACAAAAAAATCGAATATTTCCATGTTGTTTAATTATAGAATTTGAGAATTGTAGAATTATTGAATAACTGACGGATGCACTTTATTTCCTGAATGAACGATTAAAGAACCTTTCGTAATTTCTTCCTCCATTTCCCATTTAAAACCATCTTTAGTTGTTAAATGATATAATAGTGTTTGAATATTTTTTGCGTACAAATCGCTGGCATTCATTGGTAAAAGCGATGGAATATTTCCTTCCCCGATAACCGTAACACCATTGATGTTCACATTTTCGTTGAGCTTGCTCCCAACGACATTACCACCTTGCTCTACAGCCATATCTAAAATCACCGAACCAAATTTCATAGATTTTACCATATCTTCCGTAACTAAAACAGGTGCTTTTCTTCCCGGAATTAATGCAGTAGTGATAACGATGTCTGCTTCTGCAACGTGCTTACCTACGAGTTCTTGTTGTTTCTTCAAAAACTCATCGGAAACACCTTTTACATAGCCGCCTTCCATCTTTATCGTATCATCGCCTTTTACTTCAATAAACTTTCCACCAAGCGATTGTACTTGTTCTTTCGTTTCAGGGCGAATATCTGATACTTCCACAATTGCACCTAAGCGTTTTGCTGTTGCAATAGCCTGTAAACCGGCAACTCCCGCACCAAAGATGACCACTTTTGCCGGTTTGATAGTACCGGCTGCGGTCGTCATCATTGGAAATATTTTACCCAAGGTATTTGCACACATTAAAACAGCTTTGTACCCTGCGAGGTTGGCTTGTGAGGATAGTGCATCCATTTTTTGAGCACGTGAAATACGAGGAACTGCATCCATAGAAAAAGCAGAGATGCCCGCTTTCTCACATGCACTTACTAATTCAGGATTGGTAGCAGCCCACATAAATGAGATTAAAACAGCTTCTTTCTTCATCAATGCTATTTCATCAGGCTGCGGAGCATTTACTTTTAAGATTACGTCTGCAGAGCTGTACACTGAATTTTTATCTGAAACAATAGAAGCACCTGCATTTTTGTAATCATCATCACTGAAAAAAGAATTGAGCCCTGCACCGGCTTCTAAATTCACCGAAAACCCTTTCGCTACTAAATCTTTAACAACCAATGGCACCAAAGCCACACGGTTTTCTTTAAATTTGGTTTCTTTTGGAACTGCAATAATCATTGATACTGAAAATTTTGTGCACTAAAATAAGCATGTTAAACGTTTTATTTAAGTTTGTTGGTAAAAATTCAAGTTATGTTAAAATTAAATGCGTGCATTGAATTAAAAACAAGGATTTTTAAGTGAATTTTAAGGAATTGAACTTTGAGCCATAAAATCAGGTTCTTTAATTGAAAAAATGAGAAAAATACTACTTATACCTATATCATTCACTCTCCTTATGTGGATGATAAATTGCGTACAATTTATATTGAATCTTAATTTTGGAGGATTAGGCATACATCCAAGGGATAATGATACATTGATTGGTATTTTAACTTCACCGTTAATACATGGAAATTGGGAACATTTAATTTCCAATACCTTGCCATTGCTAATACTGGGTATTATTTTGTTTTTGTCCTACGATAAAATAGCAATTCAAATCTGGATAATGAATTATATTTTTTCGGGATTGCTCGTCTGGTTGCTGGCTCGCGGTGAAACTTATCATATAGGTGCAAGTGGCATTATTTATGGACTTGCTTCTTTTTTATTTTTCAGTGGTTTTTTCAGAATGGATATTAAAGCAATTGCTATTGCGAGTGGCGTAGCCATATTTTACGGAGGAATGGTTTGGGGAATTTTACCAATACAACCCGGCGTTTCCTGGGAATCACATTTATCCGGCGGTGTGGTTGGACTTGCTTTGTCTTATCTCTTTAGAAATAAACACAAAGCCGATGTTGTAGAACAACATGAAAAAGAAATTTCATCGCGAAAAACGTTTGATGAATATTTAAACAGATAATTTTATTTAAACGGATTTCTTGCAATAAACTCTGCCGGTTTTATGCGTTTTAAAAAATAGGGCAATGTATTATTTACAATACTGTTATTCATTTTAAGATAAGCATGTAATGCTTTGGGTTCAGCACCTATTGTAGTTTTAATTTCTGTTGCAGTACGTCCAAAATGAATATTGATTTTATCTTTCATAATAGCAAACTTCACAAAATCCAGCAACATTCTGTTATACAATTTATATTCTTTATTAACCTCATAATTTAAACCGATATAATGCACGTGCAATGTAGTAGGATCTACATGAAACAAACAAGCAAAACTCACTAATTCGTCTTTTAAATAATAACCTGTGACAGTGCACTTATCGCCGTATAACAGTTTCATTTCAATTTCTTTTATAAACTGTCCACTCTCTGGGAGTGTTAAAGGTGCCAAATCGATTTGAAGAGAAATGCGACCAAATAATGCAGTGTTGCTAATAATGTTCTTCTCAATCCAGGTCGATACTGAACCGCATAAGATCAAGATCCAAGGACAATCTCTAACTGCAATAGAGTCCCACCAGATTTTTAGCTTTCCAACAAAAGTAGGATCATCTTCACCCATCCAGGAAATCTCATCGAATAGAATCACTGTAGGTTCATTGCTCAAATAGTTTTCT
>DAORIK010000170.1:0-4598 GCA_035438465.1 Chitinophagales bacterium
TTAAACTGATAATTAATACTCCGACAAGTACTAAGATGGTTCCGATTAAATGCAACATTGTAAATCGTTCATGCAAAATATAATAAGATAAAAATATAGTGGCTATAGGGCCTATGCTTGCTACAATTGCCATATTGGATGAACCAATCAACTGTATACCTTTAGTCATCAGAAAAGAAGGTAAAACCGTGCTGACAACGGCAATAACAAATCCGATTACATATACTTGTTTTGGAAAATTAAATACATCAAAACCATGCAGCATAAAGTAATGCAGTAAAACAGCAAGACAGGATACAATCATCGATATACACGTAAACCGAATGATTCCTATATTCTTAATTAACCCATCACTCTTTACAAGATATAATGCGTACGTAAGTGAACTGAGTAATACAAAAATAGTTCCTTTAGTTAAATTCACAGATTCATAAGAGGCTTTATCAGAATAGAAAGCCAGTAAGATACCTGCATAACAAACAATAACGGCAATAATTTGTACGGAACTTATTTTTCGGTTATAAAATATTTTTGACATCACTAATACAAAAGTAGGGTAGGTGAAAATTATATTTCTTTCCAGAGAAGCACTTACATATTGCAATCCTAAAAAATCGAATAAGGCGGCTAAGTAATACCCGATTAATCCTAGTGTGATAATATTTATCCAGTCATTCTTTACAATAGGCACAGATGCACGCTGATATTCTCTTATTAAAATGACAACATAAAAAGGTAAAGCAAACAACATTCGCAACATTAATATCTGTAGCCCATCTACACCATACTGAAATGCGAGTTTTGCAAATATGCCTTTTGTTGAGAAGCAGATAGCACCAAAAAATACAAATAATATTCCTTTGTAAAAAGTAGATTGCATGGTATAAAAAAAAGGCAGTCTGTAAAGACTGCCAAATTTAAGATATTAGTCTTTAATTTATTTCATTACAAAAGACGACTGTCCGATTAAAAATCCTTTCTCATAAACTTCAACAGAATATTTTCCCGCAGCAAACTTAAATGTTTGTGCCCAGTAAGAACAAACCGTTTTTGTTTCATTTTGATAATCAGGCGAGATATTGTAAGTAAAAGGTATTTCGTTACCTGTAGTAGCTTCTTTAAATGTACCGCTTCCTAAACTTTGCATCTGAATGGTGGAACCATCCGGAGAAATTATACGCACTGAAATTTCTGTTTCTCCATTAGGTGCGATTTTATTCTGCAATAAATCAAAACAGATTCTCAATTTCTCAGCATCTTTCGCTTTGCTAACTTCGTCTTCTTTTCCTTTGCGAGTCATACGAATCGGAGAGCATTGAATGTTTGCTGTACTTAATATAGAAGCTTTATCAATTCTGTCTTTCATTTTTTTGTTCTCTTCATCTACTTGTTGTTTCTTCTGAAGTGTATTTGACAATTCACCGGTAATACTGTCACGCTCCTGATAAAGAATTTTGTTTACAGCTAATAAAGAATCAATAGAAGTTTGCAAACGAACTTTGTCATCATCCATTTGTTTCATCATAGCCTGTGCTTCTGCCAGTAATTTAGCCTTAGAAGCATCACCGGCTTTAAGCTTAGAAACTTCAGATAATAAGGCATCAATTTTTGCTCTTTTAGAACTCAGTTCCTGCTCTTTTACAGTCAGTAAACTGTCCAATTCTGCATTGTCCGCACGATAACTTTCAATTTCCTGCATAGACTCTGTGTATTTTTTATCGAGTTCAGCTTTTAATGCAGATACGTCATCGCGTTGTTTTTCTGTTACAACAATCGTTTCTTTTGATTTTTTTAACCTGATATTGGTATATACCAGACCGCCTATTAACAAGGCTATCAATACGATATACATCGCATGGAGTTTTCCATTGGAGTTGGAGGTTTCATTTTCGCTCATAAAATATTTTTTGTTTACGTTTACTGTGCAAATTTACTACAAATTTCTATACACAATATGTATCTTGCGTTATATATTGTGAAATAAGTTTTACAAAATAACCTTGAAAATGTGAATTTATGCTCGAAAATGTCAAAATTGATGATATTCTCTTCTTAGATATAGAAACAGTACCTAAAGTCGCCGATTTCAATACACTCGATGCCTATGAACAGGAACTTTGGGAAGAAAAGCGTGGAAAACACCGTACAGATGAAGATACTGCTTCCGGATTTTACTTTAATAATGCCGGTATTTTTGCTGAATTTGGAAAAATAATATGTATTTCAGTGGGTTATACTACCGAAACAGGCATGTTTCAGGAATTTGAGCTTAAATCATTTTATGGAGATGATGAAGTGCGGTTGCTGAACGATTTCATTGTCTTTTTACAGCAGCAATTGAGAAAGAAAAAAGGACTAATGCTCTGCGGGCATAATATCCGCGAGTTTGATGTGCCATATATTTGCAGAAGATTATTGATAAATAATTTGAAATTACCGGATTATTTTGAAAATCTGCAGGCAAAGAAGCCATGGGAAGCAGGATTGCTGGACTCTATGGACTTCTGGAAATTCGGTGATTTTAAAAACTATATTTCCTTAAAATTACTGGCATTCTGTCTGGGCATTCCCTCACCGAAAGATGATATTTCCGGCAAAGATGTTGGAAAAGTTTACTGGAATGAACATGGTTTGGAAAGAATAAAAACCTATTGCCAGAAAGATGTGTTAACGGTGGCACAAATTGTTTTAAAATTGAAAGGATTATCCTTAATTTCGGAAAGTAATGTGAAAATTATAAATTAGTAAACAGTTTGCAAGTATGCAGTAGGCAGTATAACCTACACATACTGCCTGCTGAATACTACCTACTAAATACTAAAGAAAATGGCTGAATTACTCTTAGACGTAAAAAACTTAGTAACAGAATTTAAAACGGAAAACGGTATTGTAAAAGCTGTTGATGATGTTTCATTTCAGGTAAATAAAGGCGAAGTAATTGGAATTGTAGGAGAGTCCGGTTCCGGAAAATCCGTTACTTCTTTATCTATTATGCGCTTAATTCCAAATCCTCCCGGACAAATTACAGGCGGACAAATTAATTACTACCGTGATGGTAAATCACCCATAGATTTAGTACAGATTCCGGATAATGAAATGCGCTCTTATCGAGGCAATGAAATCTCTATGATTTTTCAGGAACCGATGACATCACTGAATCCTGTTTTCACCTGTGGAAATCAGGTAATGGAGGCGATTATGCTGCATCAGAAGATTTCTCAAAAAGAAGCTGAACAAAAAACCTTAGACTTGTTTGCACAGGTAAAATTGCCTGACCCACAGCGCGCGCTAAACGCTTATCCACATCAGCTTTCAGGTGGACAAAAACAACGTGTAATGATTGCGATGGCGATGAGCTGTCAGCCAAAAATATTAATTGCAGATGAACCTACCACGGCATTAGATGTAACTGTTCAAAAAACAATACTCGAACTTATTAATGAATTGAGCAGACAAACCGGTATGTCTACTATTTTTATTACACACGATTTAGGGGTGATAGCAGAAATTGCGGATAGAGTCGTAGTAATGTATAAAGGTAAAATTGTAGAGCAAGGTTCTGTAGTAGAAATTTTTGCAAATCCTAAACATCCGTATACTAAAGGATTGTTAGCTTGCCGTCCGCCATTAGAAAAGCGACTAAGTAAACTACCGGTAATTGCCGACTTTATGGAAGAAAAAGACGGTGTAATTACTGAAAAAGCTGCTGACATGAATGCCTTGGTAGATGCATTCGTTGTAAGTGAAGCTCAAACAAAAAAGCGATACGAAGAATTACAGCAACACACACCGATTTTACAATTAAAAGGAATACAAACCTGGTTTCCTTCCAAGACAAACATTTTTGGAAAAACACTCGATTATGTGAAAGCTGTTGACGATATTTCTTTTGATGTGAATGAAGGAGAAACACTTGGATTAGTAGGAGAGAGCGGTTGCGGAAAAACCACATTAGGCAGAACAATTCTTCGTCTGGTAGAACCAACCGGAGGTAAAGCAATATTTGACGGCAAAGATATCTTCAATCTCGGGCAAAAAGAGTTGAAAGAATTACGCGAACACATGCAAATCATATTTCAGGATCCGTATTCATCCTTAAATCCGCGCATGACGATTGGCAATGCAATTTTAGAACCGATGCAGGTGCATAATAAATACAGCAATGATGCAGAGAGAAAAGATAAAGTGATTGAATTGTTGGAGAAAGTAAATATGAAAGCGGAACATTTTCAGCGATATCCCCATGAGTTTTCCGGCGGACAACGTCAGCGAATTTGCATTGCACGTGCACTGGCATTAAATCCTAAATTTATTATTTGTGATGAATCCGTTTCAGCATTAGATGTTTCCGTTCAGGCGCAGGTATTGAACTTATTAATTAAACTGAGAGAAGAGTTTAAGTTTACTTACATTTTTATTTCACATGATTTATCTGTGGTGAAATTTATGAGCGACAGAATGGTGGTGATGAATAAAGGTAAGATAGAAGAAATGGGCATCGCTGATGAAATCTACAACAATCCTCAGCAGGAATATACTAAGAAACTGATTGCAGCCATTCCGAAAGGAAATTTAGCAGATATAAAAGCAAGATTCGA
>DAORIK010000171.1:0-4508 GCA_035438465.1 Chitinophagales bacterium
AGTTGAAATTAGTATATAAAGAACACAATCTAAAATCAATTCACAACCCATTACGGTAGATTGTAAAGTATCTATCAGTTGAAATTAGTATATAAAGAACACAATCTAAAATCAATTCACAACTTTTATTAATCACCTTTGTCTACCAAAATCATCTCTCTATCTTCCCAAATCATCTCTCTGTCTTCCCGAATCACAGCTCTGTCTTTCACAATAACATCTATGACCACCCGAATCATCGCTACCTCTTCCCAAATTACGGCTTCACCTTTCCAGGATTAACACACCGCCTTACCGAATCAATGCGCTGGCTTTCCAAATCATCTCTCTGTCTACCCGAATCACCCCTCTGCCTTTCCATATAAAGTCTCCGGCATCCCAAATCACCGCTCTGCCTTTCTCAATCACGGCTTAATCTTTTCCAAATCATCTCTCCTTCTTCCCGAATTAATACTCCGTCTTCCCGTGTCATTGCTCCGTCTTTCCAAATCATCACAATTCCTTCCCGCAGAGTATAAACCAGGCATAAAAAAGGTTCTCCAAATGAAGAACCTTATTAGTTATTGAGGAAACTCACGCTTCCGAATATCCGCAACTGAAGGCGGGAATCACATGCTTAAAATCTTTCCAGCTGACTGAAGAAGAAATTACCTTCTAGTTCAGCATTTTCGTCAGAGTCGGAACCATGAACTGCGTTTTCACCGATAGATTTGGCAAAACGTTTGCGGATAGTGCCTTCTTCTGCCTGTGCGGGGTTGGTAGCTCCTATCAGTTTACGGAAGTCTTCTACGGCGTTGTCTTTTTCCAGAATAGCAGCTACAATCGGCCCTCTGCTCATAAATTCTACCAGTTCTCCGTAAAACGGACGCTCCTTGTGTACTTCATAAAATTTTCCTGCCTGTGCTTCAGATAATTGGGTATATTTTAATGCCACTACTCTAAAGCCTGCTTCTGTCATCATTGCCAGTATAGAGCCGATATTATTCGCTTCTACCGCATCCGGTTTAATCATCGTAAAAGTTCTGTTCGTTGCCATTTGTATAATTTTTGGGCAAAGATAGTTCACAGTCCACAGTTTACAGTTCACAGAATCAATTATTTACCATTAATTAACCTGGAATTTGATTCAGGAGTCAGGCACCAGGCATTCTATCAATTCCGGATAGTGATGGTTGATTCTGCGTTCTTTGTCAATATTCATCATTAAACATTTATCATTAAACATTACCTTTTACTATCTTTGAGCAGCATGGAAAATATAGCAACGCTGCAGGAATTTTTAAAAACACCGAGAAATATCGTTATTACTACGCATCAGAAACCGGATGGTGACGCGATGGGCTCCTCGCTGGCACTGTACAATTACCTGCAGCCGCTCGGACACGAAGTACGTGTCATTTCTCCTACGGAGTTTCCGTCTTATTTTGGCTATCTGCCCGGCTGCGATGAAGTGTGGAATTATCTGGAAAATCCAAGCCTGAGTCAAATAGCCATAGAATCTGCCGAGTTGATTTTCTGCCTTGATTTTAACGATTTAAGCAGAATAGAACCGCTGAATGAATTCATAAAAAAGAACGAAAATGCAAAGCTGGTCTTAATCGACCACCACCTCAACCCGCAGATAGATGCCGAATGGATACTGCACGATACCAAAGCCTGCTCTACCTGCGAGTTAGTGTACCGTTTGTACGAAATACTGGAACCTGCGTATGTTCCTACTAAAGAAGTTTCAGAATGTATTTATACCGGAATACTGACGGATACTGCCAGTTTTTCGAATGGTGCTACCAGCAAAAAAGCATTGGAAATTACCGCTCATTTACTAGACTGCGGGCTAAATATTATTTATGTACAGGAGCAACTGAACCAGAATGGCCGTGAAGAAAAACTGCGCTTCTTAGGAAACGCTTTGTTTCGTAATATGATTATTCGGGAAGATATAGGGATTGGAATTATTGTAGTAGATAAGAAAGATGCTTATCGTTTCAATTTGCAAACCGGCGATACGGAAGGACTGGTGAATTATCCCTTGTCTATAAAGAATGTCAAAGTAGCCATCCTGATTAAACAGGAACCAAAAATCATCAAACTGTCTTTCAGAAGCAAGGGTGAAATTTCTGTAGAAAAAATATGCCGCGAACATTTTGAAGGCGGCGGTCACCGCAATGCTTCCGGCGGGCGTTCTTTTCTGACCATAGAACAAACAATCGATAAAATCATCGGTATCTTTGAGAAAGAAAGAATTGTTTAATAGGTATTAAACTTATCCTTATCTGGGTTTTATGCTGCCAATTCCCACTACTTTATTATAAAAATCACTAAGTCCGTCGTATTTCACTTTATACAAATCACCTCCTTTGATTTCCAATATCACAGCAGGTTTCCAGTCGCCATCATCATAAACCTGTACTAAATCTCCTAACCTGAAAACAGGAGTTTCTGTTGCAGCGGGATTTCTCAGTTTTAAACTTCCGATACCTACAGTTTTATTATAGAAATCACTTAAGCCGTCAAATTTTACCTTATATGTATCGTTTGCATTTATTGTAAGAATAACAGCGGGTTTCCACTCTCCGTCCTGATATGCCAGTACTAATTCTCCCAATCTGAAAGGATTTGGTTTTGCAGGTGTTGTATTTACTGTTTCTTTCTTACTATTGATGATAGTATCTTTAATAATTCTGCTGATGACAATGGTATCGTGTTTAATATTAAATACGGTGTCTTTTTTTGTTTTAAATATAGAAATAGTATCACGTTTAAAGTTTATAACCGTATCTCGCTTGGTTTTCAAAATAGAAATAGTATCTCTTTTAAATACCCAAACCGTATCTTTTACTTTTTGCTGAACGATTACTGTATCACGCAATGTTTGAAAAATGGTATCTTCTTTGGTGTTTTGTATTACAACGGTGTTTGCTTTTCCGTTTTTTGTAGTGTCTGCTATTACTTTCGTTATATAAACGGTATCTCTCAGGATTTTCGCTGGTCTGTCATCACCATCTATAAATATAATTTCATTTTCCTTCACCAGCTTATCATATACATCTGAATAGTTGTCAAAATGAATAAAATACTGTCCGTTTTTTATACTTAACAACGTGGCATTTTTCCATTGTCCTGAAGAGGAAGAAAACACTTTTACTTTACCGCCGATTTTTTGTGCAGCTGCATTATAACTGAAAGCAAATGCCAGAAGAAGAAATAACAGATTTTTTTTCATAGTTAAAGATTTTGTGTTCTAAATATAATAAATACGTTTGATTAATAAAAACCAAACAGTTGTAAATCTGAAAACTAATGACATATTCTGTGCCAACTTTTTTTATACCTTTATAAGCGATGACACGATTATCTGTAAATCTGAATAAAATTGCATTGCTTCGCAACTCCCGCGGCAGCAATTATCCTGATTTAATTCAGGTAGCTAAAGATTGTGAACGCTTCGGTGCGCAAGGAATTACGGTGCATCCCCGCCCCGATGAACGTCATTGTAAGTTCTCAGATTTACAATCATTAAAGAATGTATGCACTACAGAATTTAATATTGAAGGCTTCCCTGATAAACATTTTTTAGATGAAGTACTAAAAGTAAAACCGCATCAATGCACGCTGGTACCCGATGATCCGAATCAGCTTACATCAGACCACGGATGGAATACGATTACTCAAAAAGATTTTTTAATAGAGGTCATAGGTGAATTAAAAAACAACGGCATCCGTGTTTCATTGTTTATTGATGCAGATGCAAAACTGATTGAAGGAGCTGCAATCGTGGGTGCTCACAGGATTGAATATTATACCGGTCCTTATGCAAAGAACTATACAACAAATCCGGCAGTTGCCATAAAAGCCATAAAGGAAACCTGTGTTGTTGCTCAACAGCTGGGTTTAGGAATTAATGCAGGACATGATCTGAATTTGGAAAATCTTAAATTTTTAAAAGATAATTTAGCGCAATTAGACGAAGTATCTATTGGACATGCATTAATTTGCGATGCGATTTATCTGGGGTTGGAAAACACGATACGCTTGTACTTAAATAAACTGGCTTAGTTTTTTGTCACATGTGTAATCGAATCGTAGATATGTCTTAAAGAATCAATATTACTCTTTAGCAAAGCAGAATCATCCGACATCATAAATTCCTGAGAGATTATTTTTAAAAAATCTTCTTCTGAAATCGTATCTGAATTTTTTATTTCCGCAACAGGTTCATTTATCATTTCTTTTTCCCGTTCTCTTCTTTGTATTTCAATATTAGACTGGTAGAGCAAATATCCTATCATTAAAATAAAAGAAACAAAAATAATAATTCTCAAAGGTGTAAAATTATCTTTATAGCTGGATGCCGGGCCTCGCGGTTGTTTAGGAATATCTGTAGGATGATAATAACGTTTTTGCTGCGTGGAAAAATCAGGTATCCTATTTACATATCGATTACTCAGAAAATCATTGTATTCAGCATGATAAATAATGCGTCTGTTTTCATCAGAGAGGATGTAATA
>DAORIK010000172.1:0-4457 GCA_035438465.1 Chitinophagales bacterium
CGTGCTTTAGGCGAACCGGGTAATGTAATTATTGAAGATGAAACAAATCTGGCTGCTTTACAGAAATGGGCAAAAGCAGCTACTCAAAACAATACACAGTGCTGGGTACAACTCAACCACCCCGGAAAACAGGCACCCAAAGGATTAAATAGGGAAACCGTTTCACCTTCTGCCATTCCATTTCGAAAAGATATGCAGGCATTTTTTCCGACACCGCGTGAACTTACAGCAACAGAAATCAAGGATTTGATACAACGTTTCGCAACTGCCGCTGCTATTGTTCAAAAAGCAGGTTTTTCAGGCGTTCAGATTCATGGCGCACATGGTTATTTAGTAAGTCAGTTTTTATCACCGCATCACAATATCAGAACGGATGAGTACGGCGGCAATCCTGAAAATCGTCGTCGTTTTGTATTAGAAATTTATAATGCTATGCGCGAAAAAGTAGGCGCTTCTTTTCCTATCAGCATCAAATTAAACTCTGCCGATTTTCAGCGCGGCGGATTTACAGAAGAAGAATCACTCGATTTAATTCGAGTATTATCAGAAGCAGGTATGGACTTAATTGAAATTTCAGGAGGAACCTATGAAGCTCCTGTTATGACAGGTATCAACGCATCTAAAGAACCAATAAAAGAAAGCACGAAACAACGCGAAGCTTACTTTTTAGAATTTGCGGAAAAAGCAAGAAAAGTTTGTACCACTGCTTTGGCGGTCACCGGCGGCTTCCGTTCAGCTGACGGTATGGCGCAGGCAATATCTTCCGGTGCTGTAGATTTTGTTGGACTTGCACGACTACTGGCTATAGAACCGGATGCACCCAATAAAATTTTATCAGGCAGCACTATTCAAATTGTTCAACCTATAAAAACAGGCTTAGGTATGGTGGACAAAATGGGCCTAATGGAGACCGCCTGGTACAGTGCACAATTAAAACGCATTGGAAAAGGAAAAGCTCCGAATATAAATTTGAGTCCGTGGATGGTATTAATTAAAACTATGTATCACATGATTTTCGGAAAGAAACCATCTAAGCTGAGGGCTAATTAAATAAAAATGACCTCTGCAGTGGTTCGTGTCTTCACGAACCACGTTTGTCTAAATATTTGTATCTCAACAAAAAATTCCTATCCGCATCTGGAAGCACCGCAGTCTTTGCAGGTTAAACAACCTTCTAAATATTGCTGATTCGTAGAACCACAGTTCGGGCATTTCGCTTTTTGCGCCATCGTACCATCCGGCACATAACGTTTCAGTGCACGCACCACGCCATTTTTCCAGGTATTGATGGCTTCATCTAATTGCAAACTGCTGATGAGTTCCACCACATTTTCAATCGGCATACCATGTCTTAACGTGCCTGAAATCAGTTTCGCATAGTTCCAGTATTCCGGATTGAATTTATGAGATAATCCTTCTATCGTTGTTTTATAACCACGCTGATTTTTATATTGAAAATCATAACGCGACGTACCATCTGCTTCTTTATTTTTGATAATCACACCTTCATTTACCCAGCGCGGCAACAGGATGCCATCTTCATCATCGTTTAACCCTGTAAAAATTTCATACGGTCTGTTATCCATTAATCCAATGAATGCAATCCACTTGTCTTTGTTATTTTGAAAACGCACTACATCTGCTTTTAAAGTTGCAGGGCGGGTTAACGGAAAATGCGTCGCAACCTCTGTGCTTTCTTCTTTCTTTTTTTCTTCATTGCTGATTAACACGCCGGAGCGGGAGCCGTCTCTATAAACTGTTACACCTTTACAACCTGCTTTCCACGCTTCCATGTAACACTGACCTACCAGTTCTTCTGTTACTTCATTCGGCATATTGATTGTTACGCTGATAGAATGATCTACCCATTTCTGAATAGCACCCTGCATTTGTACTTTTTTCAAATAGTCCACATCATTAGAAGTTGCCAAATGATAAGGAGATTTTTTTACTAATTCATCCAGTTCTTCCTGTGTAAAATTTCTATTGGTGTTGTAGCCATTCACTTCCATCCATTCTTTGAAACGGTGATGGAACACCACATATTCTTCCCAGCTGTCTCCTACCTCATCCACAAAATCAATACGCACATTTTTATCATTCGGGTTTACTTTTCTGCGTCTTTTATACACCGGCAAAAACACCGGCTCTATACCCGAACTTGTTTGCGACATTAAGCTCGTCGTGCCTGTTGGCGCTATCGTCAGCAACGCAATATTTCTTCTGCCATGTTCCAGCATTTCATAATACAATTGCGCATCTGCTTCTTTCAGACGCAGCATAAACGGATTTTCTTTCTCTCGGTCGGCATCAAAGATTTCAAAAGCACCTCTTTCCTTTGCTAAATGTACAGAAGCTCTGTACGCTTCCAGTGCTACTGTTTTATGAATCTCCACTGCAAATACAATGCCTTCATCGCTGCCATAGCGCAAACCTAAACCAGCTAACATGTCTCCTTCAGCAGTGATGCCAACTCCTGTGCGACGACCTAGTACAGCCATTTTCCGAATCTTATGCCACAAGCTAATTTCAGTATGTTTGATTTCTTCCGTTTCGGGATCTTTATTCAGTTTATCTAAAATGGTATCAATTTTTTCCAGTTCCAGATCAATGATATCATCCATAATGCGTTGTGCGTATGCAATATGTTGTTTAAATAAATCCCAGTTAAATGAAGCGTGTTTAGTGAACGGATTTTCTACATACGAAAATAAATTAATCGCCAGCAAACGACAGGAATCATAAGGACATAATGGAATCTCTCCACATGGATTTGTGGAAACGGTTTTAAATCCTAAATCTGCATAACAATCCGGCAACGATTCACGCGTAATCGTATCCCAAAATAAAATACCCGGCTCCGCTGACTTCCAGGCATTGTGTACTATTTTTTTCCAAATGGCAACAGCATCCACTTCTTTTTTTGTGGAAGGTGTTTTACTGTCCACCGGAAATTGCTGGGTGTACGATTTTTGTAGTTCTACCGCCTGCATAAATTTATCATCGATACGAACAGAAATATTAGCACCGGTTACTTTACCCTGTTCTAATTTTGCATCTATAAAATCTTCTGCATCCGGATGTGCAATGGAAACAGACAACATTAATGCACCGCGTCTTCCGTCTTGCGCTACTTCGCGAGTAGAATTAGAATAACGTTCCATAAACGGAACTAAACCCGTAGATGTTAAGGCTGAATTTTTTACCGGAGAACCTTTCGGACGAATATGTGATAAATCATGACCGACACCACCACGACGTTTCATCAATTGCACCTGCTCTTCATCAATTTTCATAATGCCGCCATAGGAATCGGAGGCACCTTCGTTACCAATTACAAAACAATTAGACAAAGAAGCAATTTGATAAGGATTACCAATACCTGTCATTGGACTTCCCTGTGGAATAATGTATTTGAAATTTTTGATGAGGTCATAAACCTGTTCTTCCGGCATTGGATTTGGATAATTCAATTCTATACGGGCAATTTCACCCGCAATCCTGCGGTGCATATCATCCGGAGTTTTTTCAAAGATGTTGCCAATAGAATCCTTTAAAGCATACTTATTCAGCCAAACTCTGGCTGCCAGGTCATCGCCATTAAAGTATTTTACCGAAGCTTCTACTACTTCCTCCTGGGTATAAATTGATTTTTGTGCTAATATGTCTGTGGTTTTCATTTTAATATTGGTTTTTTCAGTTAAGCGGACAACAAAAATACTAATTTAAAACAGCTATACAATACCTAAATTTGGAAAAGTTTTATAGATATTTTTACAAATAATTGATTATAAATAATTTAAGTTTTTATAAACATAAAAATGTTTACAAATATTTGCAAACTGATTTGTAATTTATTGAATTCGAATTGCATAAAAATAAAATAAAAAAAATCCGTAGCAATACGAAAATCAATCCAAGAAAGTAAGAAATCAGGATAAACATCTCTGGCTGACGATAAAAAGACGGAAGAATAGAGCTTACAATTGCTGTAAGAGTGTATTAAAATAAACCACTTTCGGGTGTGAATACTTATTTAAAAGCGTTGCAAAATTTTTATGATGCTCATTTAAAAATAACTTATAAACCGCAGCATCTTTAAAGAAAAACTGAAAGGTATACGTCACACCTTCATTATCATTTAAGACTTTGAATATTTTGTATTTCACGGATAACTGTGTTTGCTGCACGAAATGAATAACTTCATCTTTCATCCATTGCATCCATTCATCAACAATATCTTCATCAATATTAGCTGTTAATGTGTATACGATCATTCGAGTAATTAGTAATTAGTAATTAGTATATAGTGTTTGTCCTGTATTATTTATGACTAATGCCTTTTGCCTTACTCATTCATCCTTGAATCCGCATTTTTTGTGTGCACCATCACAGAATGGTTTATTTTCCGACTGACCGCAGCGGCAAAGGTAAACTTCTTTCTGTGTTTCTTTTTT
>DAORIK010000173.1:0-4362 GCA_035438465.1 Chitinophagales bacterium
TTTGCAAAAGGTGTTTATATTATCAGATTGAATGTAGATGATGAAACGTATTATCGCAAAGTAGTGAAACAATAAGTAAATGAGTTTCTAAATAAATACAAATGGCTCAGAGTATTCTGAGCCATTTTTTTTAATATGAATTTGTATTCTTAAATTCTGTGGAAATATTTTGCAAATTGCATCATAGCACCAATATTTGTTACACGAATCTGCCCGCCCATAAATGCCATCGTTGGATCCATTCTTCCTAATTCAATATCTTCATATACTTTTGCATCGGTAGTTACTATACATTCCGGAGTTCCATTTAATCCATCTTCGACAATTGCTTCTCCATTATTTACGGTTAAGGTAAACTGACCACCATTGTCACCGGAAATATCAAACTGAAAAACAGTTGAATAGTTTGCTGCTTTATCTTTCTTGATGCGTAAAGGAATAGACTGAATAATTTCTTTAGCGGTTTTTGGATTTCCCCAATCAGTTTTTTCATTTGTTTGATTGCCATTATCTGTTTTTATTTCCGCCACTTCAGAATACACTTTTTTATATCGAACATCATCAATAATTATTTTTGCTAGTATTTCTCGCATTATTTGTGTTGTACCACCAACGATAGTACCAACCCGGGCATCTCTGTAAGCACGTGCAATAGGGAAATCCTCCATATATCCATAGCCACCAAACATTTGGAGGCATTTGTCAACAATTTTATTCCCGAGTTCAGTCATATATAACTTTACCATTGATGCTTCTTTAACGGGAATCTCCCCGTTTTGTACCAACCAGCAGGCATTATACGTCATTTGTTTTCCTGCCTCCAGTTCGGTATATAATTGAACAATTTCATGTCTTAGTACCTGAAATTTCTTTATTTGTCTCCCAAATGCTTCCCGTTCATTCATGTATTTCAGCGTTTCTTCTAAACATTGTTCGCCGCCACCAACACCGAGTATACCGGCAACCAGACGTTCAATCTGAAAGCTTTCCATTACATAAAAAAATCCCATTCCTTCTTTACCTACCATGTTTGAGACAGGCACTTTTACATTATCAAACGCCAACTCACCGGTGTCAGAAGAATGCCAGCCAATTTTTTTTAATTGTGAGGAGGAAAAACCTGGAGTGCCTCTTTCCACAACAATAAGGCTGATGCCATTTATTCCGGCATTGCTGTCCGTTTTACAGGCTACTACTACAAAATCACAAAAGTGCCCGTTTGTTATAAATGTTTTAGAGCCATTAATAATATAATAATCACCTTCTTTGTGAGCCGTAGTGCGCATAGATTGGACATCAGAGCCTCCAAATGGTTCAGTAATAGCAATGGCTCCTACTTTCTTTCCTTCAATAGATGGGCGCAGAAAGCGTTCTTTTAATTCATGATTACCGGCTTCTGCAATATGATTAGTTGCCATATATTGATGTACACTTACTGCAGCACAGACTCCGGCGTAGCCGGATTTTGCCAGTTCCTCAAGATATGCGCAGGTGTAAAAAATATCTGCCTTTGATCCTCCGTATGCTTCGTCATGATTGATACCGAGAAATCCCTGTTCTCCAAGTTTTAAGAATAAATCCCGAGATATTTTTTCTTCCTTTTCCCATTGATTACCAAATGGTTTAATTTCTTTTTCAACAAATTGGCGAACGCTTTGTCTGAACAGTTCATGTTCTTCTGTAAAATAGAGTGATTTCATGTATTTTTTGTTATTACCATCTAATGTAACAAAATATAAAATACAATTTCCATTGAACAACTTTTTCTTTACATATGTTATGTATGTGAACATTTTTTTTGTTTAACAATAAATGTGTTATCTTTAAACAATATATTAAACATTTTTTATGCAAAAGAAATTACCTGCCTTTCACAGATATAGTATAAAAGATCTTGAACAACTCAGCAATATTAAAGCGCATACACTCCGTATATGGGAACAGCGATATGGTATGCTCAAACCACAACGTACCGATACTAATATCAGATATTATACAGACAATGAATTGCGTTATGTACTGAATGTTTCTCTGCTGAACCAGAATGGATATAAGATTTCAAAAATCGCTTCACTTTCTCCTGAAACTATTGAACGGGAAGTAAAAAGAATTACTAATTCCAAATCAGATCATGAAAGTCAGATTAGTGCATTAGTTCTTGCGATGATTGATTTGAATGAAATCGCATTCAATAAAATATTTAATGATTCCATTTTACGTTTAGGATTCGAAGCAACCATTATACAAATCATATTTCCATTTTTAGAAAAGATTGGAACACTTTGGATAACTGGAAGTATCCGCCCGCTACATGAGCATTTTATAAGCAATCTGATAAGACAGAAATTAATAGTAAATATTGATGCGCATCCTAAACAGGTGAAACCGAATGCTAAGAAGTTTCTACTATTTACACCTGAAAATGAAATTCATGAGTTGGCATTGCTGTTTAATTACTATTTATTGAAATCCAGAAATCACGATGTGGTTTATATCGGATTAAATATACCTCTTCATGATTTACTTTCTGTATTTAATCATCAAAAACCCGATTACCTGGTGAGTTGTTTTACTGTTCATCCAAAAGGAGAAGTTCTGAAAAATTATTTGGGAATTCTTTCAAAGAATTTTAAAGACTCTAAAATAGTTGTATCAGGGTATCAGATTCGAAATTTCAAAGGTAATTTGCCTCCAAATATTATTAGACTGATGGATATAAATTCATTTATTGATATTATTTCGGGTATTTAGAATTATTTAACATTGAAATCAAAAATTATTGTTTAACTTTATCTCAACAAAATTAAACAAAATGTCTGTAGTCAATTTTCAATCAGAAGTAAAAACCGCAACTGTTGTTCTCAAACCACACGCTATGCGTTTAACCAGAGATGTACATGATGCCGAAGATTTAATTCAGGAAACGATCGTTAGGGCATTAAATAATGAAGATAAATTTCAGGAGGGTACTAATATAAGAGCCTGGTTATTTACCATTATGAAAAATATTTTCATAAATGACTACAGAAAGAAGTCTAAAAGAAATACTGTTATTGATACCACTGATAACTTATATTATCTGAATGCTTCTTCAACGATAAGCAATGCCGGTGAGCGTTCATTTGTAATGAACGATATCAGAAATGCATTGATGAAAATTTCAAACGAACTTCGCGTTCCTTTTCTGATGCACTACAAAGGGTATAAGTATAATGAAATTGCAGAACAACTGAACTTACCTCTTGGAACAGTTAAAAGCAGGATATTTTTCGCGCGTAAGGAATTAAAAGATTTGCTGACTGCAGATTATAGTTAAAATCTGTTTCCTTTAATTTTTTTTAAGCAAAACTATTTTTTTTAAAATAAATGCTTCATATTTGCGTGTTATACGTTTATGAAAAAGTATTTACTTCTTGTTATCATTTCCCTTTCTGTCTCTATTTCTTTTGCTCAAACCAAAGCTGAACTTGCTTCTGCCATTAAAAGAATATACACAAAGATATCTTACATGGATCAGCCGGAGTTTGAGTTGCAGACATATGCGGAACTGGCTTACCTCAAAAGAATCTATAAACTAGATTCATTCAATTTAAAGAACGGCAGGTATATTGCATCATTAAACGATTACTATTACAAAAAATTCTATCTATATAGTAAGCTATTAAATGAGAATGCAATTGTTACAGAAGATTGTCTGCACGATGAAGCAAATGAAAACATGCATCCTTCAAGAAAACTTATATTTTATACTTTATATCCAAATTCAATAAAAATACCGGATAGCTTAATTTATAAAATTGAGGAATATGCTACCATAGACGAATTTTTTGGTCCATACTATGCTTTAAATACTATTTACTTCCTGAAAAAATATAATTACGACAACTTAACAGCAGCACAAAAAGCAAAACTGAAAAGTGTTGAAAATTCCTTATCAGATTTGTTATACACAAAATATATAAGCGGTACAGATGTAAAAACATGGTCGTTTTATAAATTTCTCTCTTTAAAAGTCTTAAAGATGAATAAGAATCCTTTGGCAGACAATGTAAACATTAGTCTTCTCGTTGGATATGTAAATTCTGATCAACCATTATCTTTGTCCGATACGGACAGTAAAGACGTTGATTTAATGAAAAAAGTAGGAGGCAAGACCGTATTTGAATATATTCTTAATTCAACAATGTGGATATTTTTATTAGAACTTAATAAAATTTAGCCATATATTGTGCAGAATTACAAATAAATGTTAAATTAGCGATAGTATTTTCGTTAATTTATTTAAAAAATTAATACAAATATTGTTTTATATGATTAGTAAACCACGTAATATTTAACCTATGAAAAAACGATTTTTAACAA
>DAORIK010000174.1:0-4305 GCA_035438465.1 Chitinophagales bacterium
GGTGCCTATGGTCTTCCATTGGCAGCCTATGCAAAAGAACTCGGCAAACAAGCAATACATTTTGGTGGCTCCTTGCAAATCTTGTTTGGAATTAAAGGAGCACGCTGGGATGATATGCCTTCAATAAATAAATTTTATAATGAGCATTGGATTCGTCCGCTGAAAGAAGAAACACCCGATGAATTTAAAAAAGTAGAAGATGGTTGTTACTGGTAATTACTTAAACCATCCCGCATATTTCACATAATTATTGGCGATGCGTTCGTTTTGGTCTTTGAATGTTGCTTCGTCTAATTGTTTCACCTTTTTTGCAGGAACGCCCGCGTAGATACTGCCGGCTTCAATACGGGTGTTTTCTAATACCACGGCACCGGCCGCAACAAGCGCATTTTTTTCTATATAACAATTATCCATCACAATAGCACCCATACCAATCAGTACATTGTCTTCTAAGGTACAACCATGCACCAGTGCATTATGACCAATTGACACATTGTTGCCAATCACTACTTTCGTTTTTTCATATGTACAATGCAAAACAGCACCATCCTGTATATTTACTTTATTTCCGATACGAATAGAGTTCACATCACCGCGTACCACGGCATTGAACCAGATACTGCAATTATCCCCTATTTCCACATCCCCAATAATTGTTGCATTAGGAGCCAGAAAACAATTTTCACCAAATTTTGGCGTTATTGTTCTGCAAGGTAGTATTAATGCCATTTTTTTATAATTTTATACTATGATACAATTTAAAATTCGCAATTTAAAATTTAAAATCATACTGATTTTTTTTGTGGCAATCTTTTTAAATTCCTGTGCTGCTGCAAAAGCTAAAAAATGTCAGTGTCCGACTTTTGGAGATTCCAAGAAACATTAATCTCTGCTGCCAATATAAATGCCAATAAGAATAGTTGCCAATCCCAAACAATGCACCGGCATGATTTTTTCATTATCTAACAAACCAACTATAATGGAAACCAACGGAATCATATAGGTAGTCATAGTGGCAAATAACGCAGAGGTGCGCTGAATCAGAATATTAAAGAAAACCAAAGCATACCCCGTTCCCGCAATTCCTAAAATCAATAAATATTGAATACTGTGCCATGCAACGGCCGGATTATGTTGTATCTGATGAACAGCACCGGAAGAAAAGAGATACGGTATCGTAAACAGAGCAACAAAACTATATTGCAACAATGCAATTACAATCGGATTTTCATTCTGAAATTTTGATTTATAAATATTGACGTTAATGCCATAGCAAACAGTAGCAAACAAAGGCAAAAATATATAAATGTTTAAATCAGAAATACTGTGTTGCTTTGATAAAATAATAACTAGGGCTCCTATAAAACCTACAATAACACCAATAATCTTATTTTGGGTAAGTATTACATTATAAAATATTGATCCAATTAATAGTGCAAATAACGGCGTAGTGGAATTCATAATTCCTGACAATCCACTGTCAATTTTTGTACCTGCAACAGAAAACAGCACCGACGGAATTAAATTACCAAACAGGCCTAATACCGGTATATATTTCCATTTAGAGAATGGAATTTTTAATTTTTTATAATTAATAAGAATAAGCGGAATCAAAGCTAAAAAAGCGATACTCATCCTAAATGCGGCAACCTGCATTGGTTGAAACACTTCCAATCCCTTTTTAATAAAAAAGAATGAAAAACCCCAGATAACAGACAAGCCTGAAAACATTAACCAATCTTCTGCCTGTATTTTCTTGTGCTGTTCCATTGCGAGCGCAAAGGTAAGCATAAGAATGTGAAGTCATAAAATAGATTCAAATTTTGGCAAGTTATTTGTACTTTTATGCAAATGAACAAAAGTATTTTTGCAATTTTTATCGTCCTAATCTTTACAACACCTGTTTTTTCACAAAACGACATAAAAGTGGTAAAAATTGAAGAGTTGAAAAAGGTATATGTTAAACCAAATGATACAACATATATAGTTAATTTTTTTGCCACCTGGTGCGGTCCATGTATGATGGAAATGCCCGTATTAAATAAATTTTACGATGAACACAAGGGTACTAATGTGCAACTCATTTTTGTGAGTTTGGATAATGCAGGGACATTAAAAAAACTCCCGTTAAAGCTGAAAAAAATAGGTGTCCAGGCGCCTGTATATTTACTAAATGAAAGCAGTGATTTTTCATGGTTGCCATACATAGATAAGCGCTGGCAGGGCAGTATCCCGGCAACAATGGTGATAAATAACAAAAAGAATGTAAAGGCGTTTTTTGAAACACCTATGGAAAAAGGCCAACTCGAATTTTACCTCAAAAAATTAGGTTTGTAAAAAAATTTACGCCTCCGGACTTACCACTTATAACTAAATAGTACATTTGTACAATTCTATGACGATTTTTGAACGCGTTCTCGGCGGAAATATATTTTTTGATTTTTGGAAACAACTCCAACAATATATCTTTTCGGAAGGTCGTTTTATTCAGTTAATTACACTTCAGCCAATAGAAATTTATAAAACTGAAACAGAAATCGAAATCGATGGCGCAAAAGTCAACTTGTTTATAAAAAGTAATGTTGAAAATCTAATGCAGCGCAGAATTGAAAGAACATTGAACCTGCTTACTTTAAATTTGTCGCAAAATCAAAAAAAATCTTCCGCATATGATTTTGATGTAATAATAAAAGCGCAAATGGCATATCAAGAAGTGTCCAAATTTTTCAACCATCATTTTGCAGGACAAACCTACACCATTGAAGAAGATAAATATTATTTGTTTATTGAAAATTTCCAATTCAGTAATCACGGGACGAAAGCATTGGTGCATATGCCATTTGTACTGGAATCTAAACGATGGTTCCTAAAAAGAAAGATGAACGGAACGGCTGTTTTTAGAGGCTCGATTAATTTTCATCAGCCAAAATATGTAGTAAAAACACGCAATCTGAATTATGACCTGGAAACTGACAGTCTTATCTTAAAACTTATAGATAACCTGTATCATAGCCAACTTACAGACTTTCTGGCTCAATTTCTGCAATACAATTTTAAGCAGGAACTATTACATGCCAAGGAAGAAGCACAACAACAAATCAATTCATTCCAAAGCCAAAGTAACTGGATAAACGGTAATATTGATGAATTGGATTTAGAGCGTATCACCATTGAGAATGAAGGAATACATGCCGTGTTTCTGGCTGAAGGAAAACTGCATTTAATTCGCTAAATTTGCGTTTTGAAAATTACTATGTACGAACAGGCATTACACCGGACACCAATAGAAAATAAACGATTTCTGGTTACAGGCGGAGCAGGATTTATCGGCTCCAACATCACTGCATATTTACTGCAACATGGCGCAAAAGTGCGCGTGTTTGACAATCTCGCAACAGGAAATATAGATAATTTAAATGAATTTCAAACCCATCCGAATTTTGATTTCTTAGAAGGCGATTTGCGAAATGTGCAGGATTGTGCAAATGCATGTAAAGACATAGATGCGGTGTGTCATCAGGCCGCTATTGGTTCCGTACCTCGCTCTATCAAAGATCCTGTTACTACCAATGACGTAAATATTGGCGGCTTTGTAAATATACTGACTGCAGCAAAAGATGCGGGAATTAAACGTTTTGTATATGCATCATCGTCTTCCGTGTATGGTGATGAGCCGAATTTGCCTAAAAAAGAGGAACGCATTGGCAACCCATTGTCGCCGTATGCTGTTACCAAATTTACGAATGAAGTATATGCAAGTGTTTTTTCACGATGCTATAATGTAGAATTAATCGGGTTGCGCTATTTCAATGTGTTTGGGCCGAAACAAGACCCGCATGGCGAATATGCTGCTGTAATGCCGCTGTTTATCAAGTCCTTATTAGAGAATGAAGCACCCTTTATAAATGGCGACGGCGAGCAGACGCGAGATTTTACCTTTGTCCATAATGCTGTTCAGGCAAATATTTTAGGTTTAACTAGTGATAATTCAGCAGCATTTAATCAGGCATTTAACGTGGCATTTGGGGAACGTTTTACTATCAACCAAATGTACGATGCCATTAAAAATTACCTGAAGAAAGATATAAATGCCCAACACCGGGACCCACGTGCAGGTGATATCCGAGATTCTCTCGCAGATATTTCAAAAGCACATAATTTATTAGGTTATTCGCCTCAATATTCCTTTGAAAAAGGGCTACCACTGACAATAGAATATTTCAAAAAAGTATTTGGTTCATAGAATTGCCTTAAAAAATGTGAAATTCCACAATATATTCATTAATAAAACCTTATAACAGTATG
>DAORIK010000175.1:0-4294 GCA_035438465.1 Chitinophagales bacterium
CCTGATGAAAACAAATCAGCATGGCAGTCGGCAGGTGAAAACACACTGCCGAGGGAAGGAAGAATTGGGATCTTCTTTCGAATGCTTATGATTGAATTGCAAAACAATACGGATAAAGGTTTGTAGCTTGCAAAACCAATAAAGGCGGAGAAGTCAGAACAAAAATAAACGGCATAGCAGTCGGCAGGTGAAAACACGCTACCGAGGGCAAGTAAGAAAGTCAATATCTGCGTTATAATTTTATTGTCCTGCCAGTTGCTCTAATTTGCTTACCAATTCAGGCGCAAAAGTACCTTGTGACAATTTTGTACGAACTTGTTTGTACAGTGTTTTCCATTCTGCCTGTTCTGTTGCAGTTCGCACACTCAAAGTCATTTTCATCTTTAATCGAGCTAAAGCCATATCGTCATCCACACGTATTTTCTTTTGCATGGTGGATGCAGCTAATTTACCTGTTTCCAAAAAGATAGCTTTTAAATCTGCCGGCATGCCCTCCAGTCGTTTGCCGGAAATTACAATGCTGCCAATCGCAAAGGCATCTGCATCGTTACTGATGTTATCCAGCTTTGCAGCCCATTGTATTTGTTCTGCAAACAGTGCACTCGTCATAACCATATTGACACTGCCCACATTAAGTGAAGGCAACACTTCCGGTACATTGAATGATACAGGACTTACACCACCAAGTGTCTGAAAAAATACAGTTTGTATGTCGTCATTTTTCAGGAGCACCGGTTTTTTACCTTTTATGTCATTCGGCAATTTTACGGAAAAGCCTTTTGCTAAAAAGCGTGTTCTGCCAATATCGTACCAGCCAATAGTGCTGAATCCTGCATCTTTTACGCCTTTTTCAAACTCAGGTCGCATTGCCTCTCTGGCCTTATCAAATGTAAGCCAGTCTTTAAAAAGCCCCGGCATTTGAATGGCTAAAATAGGTTTGTAGATTTTACTTAAACCAACGGAAGATATAACAGCAGCATCCAGTTGTCCTGATTTCATTTTACCTACAATAGCGGCTTCATCACCCTGAGAGCCATTGTAGAAAATTTGCAATTCAAGATTACCGCCGCTTTTTTCATATACTGCTCTTACCCATGTTTCTAATATTTTGCCCCAGGAACTGGTTTTAGTAACTAAGGTGGCAATTTTTATTGTTTTATTAAAAGGTTCAGGTGCCGGAATAGGTGTGACCACTTCAACGGGTGCCGGTGGTGGTGTAGAAACGGTTGGTGTTGCAGCTACCACTGGCGTTGTACCTGCCTTTGCCAGCACAACAGAAACATCTGCATACAATCTTGCATACACTTCTTTATCGATATTTTGAGACAGGAATTGCATTTTCTGTCTGGTGAGATCATCGACGTTATTGTTTCCGCCAATCGCATAAGCGTAATGTTCTGCAGAATCAAGTAAACCACAACCGGGAATTGCATTATCCGGTGAGTTCGTCCAACCACCATATTGAATACCACATTTAGCAATAGTAACCGAAATGGATGCAGCGTAGGCTGCATAGGTTTCCAAGGGAAGACAACTTTCTAAGGTCGTCATTCTGTTGCCTATGTAATTAACGCTTGGCGCGAGATCAGCCGCATTCAATGCATACTGATAATGTGCAGTCCAGTCTGTGATACCACGACCATTATCATCTGCTAAAGACGGATCAGCACCATTTACCCAATTGCATTGTGCGTTTGCGGTAAAACCGGAAAAAGAGAAAAGAAGAAAAAAAAGCATAGCATTTTTCATAGAACGTATTTTATAGGATATTATAAGTACTAATTTAAGGCAATATATTCAGATTTTTTTATTTCTTACAATTAGTGTACCAAAGTGTCTTTCGCTTTAATGTACCCGAGAAGAAGTATCGAACTAAAAAGGAACATGTATCCTTTTCAAAAAAAATATCCTAATTTTATAAAATGCCAAAACAAGTATTTATCAATTTAGCAGTAAAAGACGTTCAAAAATCAATGGACTTTTATACCGCTTTAGGATTTACCAACAATCCTCAGTTTTCTGACGACAACGGAAAATGCATGGTATGGAGTGACAGTATTTTTGTAATGCTCTTGTCTCATGAAAAATTTGCAAGTTTTGCAACCAAACCTATTGCAGATACAAAATCAGCGGTAGCCGGTCTTTTTTCATTATCGTTTGACAGTTTCGACGACGTAAACAACGCAATGGAAAACGGACTAAAAGCAGGTGGTATAGAACCAGTTGAAATGAAAGATTATGGCTTTATGCAACAGCGAACGATTGAAGATTTTGACGGACATATCTGGGAAATATTCTTTATGGATATTTCAAAAATTCCTACTGCACAGTAACATACAAATTTTAAAATCCGGGCTATTCTTCTTATTTTCATAAATCGTATGGAACTACTTCTATCCTATCTGAACGAGCATATCTATTGGGTAAAACTTTTTACGATTCCCTTTGTCGCGGGATTTATCGGCTGGTTTACCAACTGGCAGGCTATTAAAATGACCTTCAAGCCGTTAGATTTTTTTGGATTTAAGATTGGAAAATTAAAAATTGGATGGCAGGGAATTATTCCGGCAAACGCCGGAAAAATGGCACGCATCGGCGTTGAATTAATGACGGATAAGTTGATAAAAATTGAAGAGATTTTCGATCGAATGAATGCCGAAGAAGTTGCATTGTCTATGTCGCCACAGATGAGAGCCTTAACCGAGAATGTAGTAAATCAAGCCATGTCTGCCCAAATACCGGCTATCTGGAACAGAATTCCGAACAATATAAAAAAAATCATTTTCGACAGAACTCAAAATGATATTCCCAAAACAATAGTTTCCATGTTGAATGAAATCAAAACGGATCATGAAAAATTATTGGATTTTAAGAAGATGTATATCGAGGCCATTCTGAGAGATAAAGAATTACTGAATGAATTATTTATGCGCTGCGGTAAAGCTGAATTTAAGTTTATAGAATACAGCGGATTTTGGTTTGGAATGCTGTTTGGAATACCGCAAATGCTGGCATGGCATTTTTATCCTGCTGCGTGGACATTGCCTGTTGCAGGTATTATAGTGGGCTATATCACCAACTGGCTGGCATTAAAACTCATTTTTAAACCGGAGAACGAGATACGCTTTCTTTTCTGGAAAATACAGGGATTATTTATAAAACGACAAAAAGAAGTATCCGAAGAATATGCTGATTTTGTTTCTAAAAAAATATTAACGGCGGAAAATATCTGGGAATTTATGCTCAATGATAATGGCGGCGAAGCGATGTATGGTTTAATTGAAAAACATGTAAAAGAGACAATTGAGCAAATGACTGATAAGAATGTAAATAATGTTGCGATGTTGATTGCGCCAAAGCGGTATGAAGAAATTAAACAAACCGTTATTAAAAATTTCGTTTTCAAACTGCCCTTAAATCTCAGAAATTTGTACGGGACTTTAGATCAGTCATTTAATATAAAATCACTGCTGTTTGAACGGATGAACGCTATGTCGCCAAAAGATTTTGTTGGTGTCTTAAGGCCTGCATTTGAAGAAGAAGAATGGATTTTAATTTTAGTGGGTGCTGTTTTAGGTGGCATTGCAGGTTTTGTACAATGGGCACTTGTTTTTGGCGGATTGATGTAATGTTTAACATCATACTAAATATACCGGTCTCAGACCGGATATTTATTACCAGCTATTTGCGACCAAAGATTGGTTTATTAAATTCACACGAGACAATAATCTTGTGCGAGATATTTTAAATAGTTAAACTCGCAAAACAGCAAGGTGAATTAATCTTAAATAGTTTTTTTATTTTTAGACATGAATATATTAGCTATCTACAATAAGCTCGAAAAGTATCCGTTTGGTAAAACAATTATCTCTTTACTTGTTTGTTTCAAAATTCCTTATTTCTTTAGTATCAAACCGCGCATCTTAGAATTACAAGAAGGTCGCGCTGTGGTACAAATGAAAGAAAGACGTAGTGTACACAACCATTTAAGGACAGTTCATGCTATTGCAATGTGTAATCTTTGCGAATTTGCAATGGCAACAGTAGTAACAGCAACCATTCCCAAAGACCTGCGTTTTATTCCAGTTGGTATGACTGTTGAATATAAAAAGAAAGCGAAAGGCAAACTTACCGGTATTACCCAAATTACCAAAGCAGATTTTAAACCCGGAAATGTAGAAGTACCAATCGATATTTTTGATGAAAAAAAAGAAAACGTGATGAGCGCTGTTATCTCCATCAATGTTAAACAACAATAAAAAGTTCAATACAACACTGCAACTACTACTTACAA
>DAORIK010000176.1:0-4198 GCA_035438465.1 Chitinophagales bacterium
AAAGCCAGTCGAACGTACATGCCCGACGAATAACGCTTTACCGGCGTATCAATGTACTTTTCAACACCGGAGAATGCGATAATTTCATCCATTTTGGAAGCAATTTCTTTGCGCTTCATACCTAAGATAGCACCGTTTAAAAACACATTCTCTCTACCCGTAAGCTCACCGTGAAATCCGGTGCCTACTTCCAGTAAAGAAGCCATCCTGCCTTTTATCTTTATTTCTCCTGTAGTTGGCGTTGTAATTCTGGAAAGTAATTTTAGTAAGGTGGATTTGCCTGCACCGTTTTTTCCAACAACGCCCCAAACTTCTCCTCTGTTTATTTCAAAGTTGATATCTTTTAAAGCCCAGACATAATCAGAAGTTCCTGTTTGTGTGCGATCATTCACTTCTCCCACTTTTAAATAAGGATCATCTTTACCACGTACTTTGTACCACCATCTGTTTAAATCATGACTAAGCGAACCCGTACCGATTTCTCCCAATCGATATTGTTTACTTAAATCCTCCACTTTTATTATTGTTTCACTCATCTTTAAACGGTATCTGTAAATGATTTTTCTGTTTTACTAAAAATATAAAATCCTGTGAACAATATTATAAACGTGATAAGTATACTTAAAAGGCTATAAATCCAGCTAAAGCTCCCCTCCCCTAAAAAACCTCTCCTGAACGTTTCTATTACAGTAGTCATTGGATTTACTTTAATAAAGAAATGCAACCACTGATGTTTACTTTCGGCGGTTAAAGATAAGGGGTAAATAACAGGCGTTGCATACATGAGTAATTGTACGCCAAACTGTACAAGGAAAGTTAAGTCTTTATATTTGGTAGTGAGTGATGTAATAATCATACCCAAGCCCAGACCCAGCGCACCCATGATGAGAATCAAAAGCGGAAATAATAAAACATAGAGCGTAATATGAATATTCGCAACGGTAAAAAAAAGATAAAAGAAAAGTGTTGCCAGAAACAATCCGAACTGTATAAAAAATTTCAGCAGGTTTGAAACGATAACAGATAAAGGAAGTATCAATCTGGGGAAATAGACCTTTCCAAAAATATAAGCATTGTCTTTAAACGTAGAAGATGTCTTTGTCAGGCATTCCGAAAAATAATTCCACATGGAAATCCCAGACAAATAAAATAAAACAGCCGGAATAGTTCCTGTTTTTATATTCGCAATATTGTTAAAGATAACCAGATAGGTAAGAGTTGTTAATACAGGCTGAATAAAAAACCATAGAGGTCCAAGAATGGTCTGCTTGTAATTAGTTACAATATCTCGCTTCACAAACATCCATAATAAATCACGGTAATGCCAGGTTTCAATTATAGAATGAAAAGAAAAGGCTGAACGGGCGCGGATAATATATGACCAGTTTTGTTCTTGCATAAATGAGCATGCAAAGATACGAAAATGAAGCAGACTATGAAAATATTGGCGTAGAAGACAGTAATAACTTGACTAATAAATGACTAATTTTGCGCTGAATTCAGATTAAATGCTTCAGACACCTGTTTTATTTCTCATTTTTAACCGCCCGGACAGGACAATAGATGTCTTTGAACAGATACGAAAACAGCAACCTGAAAAACTATATATCGTTTCTGATGGTGCGCGTGCAACAAAAGAAGGAGAGCGGCAACTGGTGCAGAAATGTCGGGAAATAATACATAAAATAGACTGGAGATGCGAGATAAAAACTCTTTTCAGGGATGAAAACCTCGGTTCCGGAATGGGTGTATTTGAGGGTATAAACTGGTTTTTTGAACAGGAAGAACAAGGTATAATTTTAGAAGATGATTGTTTGGCAAATGATAGTTTTTTTCATTTTTGTGAAGCAATGCTCAATAAATATCAGAAGAATGATAAAATAATGCTGATTTCCGGATGTAATTACCTTTTAGGATTGATAGATATAAAAGACAGTTATTATTTTTCACAGGTGCCGGCAACCTGGGGCTGGGCAACCTGGCGACGTGCCTGGAAACACATGAATTATGACATGACAGGTTTTGATGAAAAAGTCAAAAAATTTCCGGCAGTAGCTGAAATGTGGCAACACCACTGGGAAGCTATAAAGAATGGCGGAGGCGTACGTGATGCCTGGGATTTTCAGTGGTATTTTTCCATTTACGAGCAACAAGGCATTTGCATTCATCCCAAAGTAAATCTTGTGCAAAATACAGGTTTTGATACACCTAATGCAACGCATACTTTCCGTGCACCCTGGTGGTATAAATTTGTTATAACTAATGAATTAAAAATAATAAATCATCCGGATAAGATTAAAATAAATACTAAAGCAGATGAATTTGTAAAGCAACGTTTTTTAAATAATCAGTTAACATTCTTACAACGCATTCGATTAAAATTAAAGCAGCTGACGAAGTGATTTTTTAAAATAAATCTTCAGCACTGTTAATTTCTTTTTGAAAAAAAGGTAATTTCTTTTTGATGTCTTCAATAGTCCAGTTCCACCATTTTTCGTGTACTAATTTTTCAACAGTTGCATCATCAAAACGCATTTTAATGGGCTTTGCCGGCACACCACCTACAACTGAGTAAGCTGTAACATCTTTTGTAACCACAGAGTTTGCAGCAATGATGGCACCATCACCAACAGTAATTCCATCCAATATCATCACTCTGGAACCAATCCATACGTCATTGCCAATAGTGCATCTGCTGAATTCTTCAAATAACTGTTTATCTGTAAAAGAAAAACCTAGTTGTTTTTTTAGTGTGGAATAAAATACTGGGCTGGTGCTGATAAAATTCGACGGATGTTTTCCAACGCCAATCCATACTTCCGCTCCAATAGAGCAGAATTTTCCAATAGTAGCGGAAGATATTTCTGAGGATTCTGCAACATAGGAGTAAGAGCCAATTGAAGAACTGTTTACTTTGCAGTTGGCATTTATGGAAACAAAATCCGCGAGTTCCGATCTCTTAATAAGAGATTTTTCATGAATAATAATATTAGAACCCAGTTTACTTGATGCAACAAGACAATCTTTTTTAAATGTGCTATGATCGCCATAAGATGAGTGCTTATCCAGATTAGAAGAAATATGAACATTTAATCCTTTAGAGATGAAATAAAAATATTTGAATATTCTTTTTAAAACGTTCATATTATATCAGAAACAACAAAGGTATATAATTAATGTTTATTTAATAAAAACCGAGACAGACTTTTTCTAAAGCAATTAAAAAGTAGATACATTTTTTACTTTTGCTATATTTGACTAGATTTATTTATTCTATGCTAGAAACGCCTGTATTATTTATTGTTTTTAATAGGCCTGATACAACACAAAAGGTTTTTAATAAGATACGTGAAATACAACCAAAGAAATTATATATCACATCTGACGGACCACGAGAAAACAATGCTGAAGATAATGTTAACTGCCAATTGGTGAGAACGATAGTGAATGAGATAAACTGGGATTGTGATGTTAAGAAACTTTATGCAGATCAGAATATGGGCTTCTCCAAAAGAATAAAATCAGCTTTAGATTGGTTCTACACAAACGAAGAAAAAGGAATTATCTTAGAAGATGATTGTTTGCCAAGTACTTCTTTTTTTAAATATTGTGAGCTTATGCTGGAAAAACACAGGGATAATGAAGATATACAGGTTATAACTGGTACTAATTATTGCGATCATCCAATCTCAAAGAAGCAGGATTATTTTATAGCTGATTTCGGATATATTTGGGGATGGGCTTCTTGGAGGAGAGTGGTGCAAAATATACAATGGGAAACAAATTATAGTCTGAAAGAAGTCAAGGATAAATTGATATGCGTTTACCAAGATGAAGAATACGTGAATCATTTTTATTCTATTGTTCATGGAAATTATAATATTAAAGACTGTTGGGATGTGGAGTTTTTTGTTTTTAACTTAATGAATAACAAAAAAAGTATTTTCCCTAATGTAAACCTAATTAGCAATATTGGTAACTCTGGCACACATTATATCAATTCAGAAAATAAACTGCTGAATATAAAGACCTTTGAGATAGATTTTAATAAATTTAATGTAAATAACTATATAATCTTACCTCAGAAAATTAAAAGAAAAGTAATTAAAGAGTATAATAGAAAAGCAAACTATTTAACGTTTAGGGACAAATTGTATATTCTAAAGAAACAAATTTTTAAAATTCTGTTTAATTCTTA
>DAORIK010000177.1:0-4115 GCA_035438465.1 Chitinophagales bacterium
AAATAAGCAACTGCAAAGTAAATAATTTCCTCTTAATACAATAATGTCTTTATTTTTACCTTTACTAATAAATGTTGTTTAAACGGACGATACTATTTTGTTGCTTTCTTTTTAGCTTGTTAAATGCCGATGCTCAGTCGCAACTTGCTGATTATTCGCAATACTCAAATTTACGAAGCAAAGTGCTTACAAATATATCCGATACGATGACTATTGATACTTTAAGTATTTTCCCAAGTACATTTTTAATGCGTAATTTGAGGACAGACGAAATTATTGCAAAAGATAATTATGAACTGGATTATGCTTCCGGTAAGTTGATTTTCAAAAGCGGTTACAAACCTGATTCTATCTTAATTTCTTATCGCTCATTTCCCACTTATCTTGCAAAAACTGTACAGCATAAGAATCCGAATTTAATCAGAAAAGGGGACTCTCTTTTTTTTGAACGATTTTATTATCAGCCAAGAGTGGAACAGACAGCTTCATTTTTAGATTTCGGCGGATTAAGTTACAGCGGTAATTTTGCCCGTGGCATTCAGTTTGGTTCTAATCAGGATTTGACATTGAATTCTAATCTGGATTTACGTTTAAGTGGAAAAATTGCCAACGATATTGAAATTACAGCTGCCCTGACAGATAATAATATTCCGCTTCAGCCGGATGGTACAACTCAACAATTACAGGATTTTGATAAAATATACATTCAGCTGAAAAAAGACCCACACATGATTATTGCAGGAGATTATAACTTAAAGAGTTTTGACAGCTATTTTATGAAATTCTCTAAACAATTGCAAGGTGCGAGTTATGTTGGTAATTTAAGATTCAAAAACGGCATGCGATTGCAAACTTCTACATCATTAGCCGTAAGCAGAGGGAAGTTTGCTCGTAATATTTTTCAGGGAACGGAAGGAAATCAGGGGCCATACCGTTTAATTGGAAATAACAATGAAACATTTATTATTGTGCTGGCAGGAAGTGAAAAAGTATTTGTAGATGGTGTGCGCTTACAAAGAGGAGAGTTGCTCGATTATATTATGGACTACAACACGGGAGAATTAATTTTTATGCCTCGTTTTTTAATTACCAAAGATTCCCGAATTGTTGTGGAGTTTGAATATTCTGACAGAAATTATTTCAGAACGACAGTACATGAAGGTATTAATTTTCAGTGGAAGAAATTATCGGTTTTTACGCAGGTGTATTCTGAGCAGGATGCAAAAAGCAAACCCATTACCAATTCAATATCTGATAGCACCAGAGATTATTTAGCCGGTATTGGTAATGATATTTCAAATGCTTTTATTTCCGGTGTAAGAGAAACTGAATTTGATGCCAATCGTGTGCAGTACAGAAAAACGGATTCTACTGTAAATTCTATCGTTTACGATTCTGTTTTTGTCTATGAAACCAACCCTGATAGTGCAAAATATTTATTAACGTTTTCTTATGTCGGTCCGAATAAAGGGAATTATATTCCTACTAAAAATTCTAATAATGTCAGAGTGTATCAGTGGATTGCTCCAATAAATAATATTCCGCAAGGAAGTTATGAACCTCTTATCTTATTGGTAACTCCTAAGAATCAGTTGCTTTTTACGTTTGGTACAAGTTATCAGATAGACAACAAAACAAAAGTACGCGCTGAAATGGCATTTTCTAATTTCGACAGAAATTTATTTTCACCATTAGGTAAAAAAGAGAACAAAGGTTATGCAGCGAATGTGCAGTTAAATAGAATTGATTCGTTTAAACAGAATTTAGTGTTTACAAATGCAATAAATTATGAATTTAAAACTGAAAACTTTCAGCAAGTAGAACCTTACAGAAATGTGGAATTTGTGCGTGACTGGAATATTGTAAACCAGCTCAATTATACAGAACATATTGCGCGTTATCAGACAACTTTATTTGATATAAAACACAACATCACAACTGGGTATAAATTTTCTACGTTCATCCGTCAGAAAAAATACAAAGGATTTGAAAACTGGCTGACATTCTCTACCAACTATAAAAATTTAAAAATAAATGCAGATGCCAGAATTTTAACTACACAGGATTCTTTAAGTAAATCTGTTTTTTTAAGACCATCATTTAACGCAGTCTATACTATTGCCAAGGCAAGAGGAATCGGATTTGGGGTAGGCTTCTTTCAGGAAAATAATATTTTTAAAAACAGAGCAACGAATGAGCTGCAAAATAATTCATTCAGGAATAATAATTTATCGTTTCAGTTCTTTATGCCGGATTCTGCTAAATGGAATTTCATGCTGGAATACAAATACAGGAAAGATGTGGAAGTAAAAAATGCTGCGTTTAAGGATTCTACTACGGCACATACACTGGAATTCAGAGGCGGTGCTAATCAATTGAAGAACCAGAGTTTTAACTGGACATTTACCTACAGGGATTTAATTGTAAAAGATACTACCATACAGCAAAAACCTGAACAAACATTCTTAGGAAGAACAGAATATGGCGCACGAATTAAAAAAGGTGCTTTGCGATTAAATTTTATTTATGAATTAGGCGGAGGAAGAGAACGCGTACGACAATTTACTTATGTGGAAGTACCTTCAGGACAAGGGTATTTTAAATGGATAGACCAAAACCAGAATACCATCAGAGAACTCAATGAATTTGTGCCTTCGCAATTTAATGATAGTGCACAGTTTGTGCGAGTGTTGACGGATTTGAATGAATACGTGCGTGCAAATTCTACCGGTTATACACAAAATATTACTATTCAGCCGAAAGCAATTTGGTTTAATCAGAAAGGATTTAAAAATTTTATGTCGAAACTGACATTTCAATCATATCTCCAAATTAAACGAAAAACATATAAAGGAAATACATTGAAAGTGTTTAATCCATTTGTGTTTAAAACATCAGACTCCAATACGATTTCCTTAAATTCTAACATCCGAAATACATTTATCTTTAATTCCGGTGATCCGATATATTCATTTAGTTTTACCAACCAACTGGTAAATGATAAAGTATTACTGATAAATGGCTTTGATACCCGGACACGGATGGATAATATTCTGGAAGCCTATTATAATTTAAGTCAGAAATTCACATTAAATCTTAAATTTATTCAGTCAAGATTATCCTTGGTATCTGATTATTTTCAACCTAATAATTATAAAATCCGAAGTTATTATCTGGAGCCGAAGTTTACTTATAATTACAAAACGATGGTCAGAACCTCTGTTAATTATGGCTTTACAAAGAAAATGAATGCTGTAAGTTTAGGCGGTGAAAATACCTTGGCGAATAAACTGGAATTTGAATTGCGTTACAGTAAAGCTTTGAAAAATACATTGGAAACAAAATTCTCATTTGTGTTGGTGAAGTACAACGGTGAAAATGGAACCACTAAAGCATACACCATTCTAGAAGGATTACAACCGGGTAAGAATTATATATGGAGTGGTACTTACACGCGCAATATTTCCCAAAACTTAGAATTAAGTTTAACTTATGAAGGCAGAAAAACCGGAACAGCTAAGTTAATAAATACAGGCAGAGCACAGTTAAGAGCAGTTTTTTAATTTATATCAGCAATCCCTGATAGGTACTTGGCCGGCGTTGCTCTAAAATTGCTGTTCTGTCGTTTTTAAATTTATTGATGTATTCAAAATTCGTGTAATGTCGAATCGTTAGGATGCTTAGTTTTTCATCAATTACAAAATCAAATTTATCCTGTAGGCTTGCTTTTACTTTCTCTATCTTCTCAGGAATATTATCTACTACTGCTTCGAAAGAGATAGCTCCTTGCTGCATCATATTCAGCTTTAAATTTGCTTTGGAAAAAGAAGAAAATATTTCTGCAACGATTTCATCTTCCACAAAAGAAAAATCTTTTGTGTGTAAGGTGATTAACGCCTGATCATTCTTTACAATTCTGATTGGAGGCAAATTAGTATCACTGCCACCAACCATAGTACCTTTGCCTTCGGGATTAATAAATGATTTTACCAGCAAAGGAATATTTTTGTTTTGAAGTGGTTTAATTGTTTTCGGATGAATAACCGTTGCACCGTAAAATGTCATTTCCACCGCTTCATTAAAAGAAATCTCATCAATAAAAACAGCATCTTCAA
>DAORIK010000178.1:0-4074 GCA_035438465.1 Chitinophagales bacterium
TTTTACAACCTTTTATCCTGTGCCGGAATTCCTACCACTTTTGTGGATCAATCGGTTGCCAATTCAGCTTCTATAACAGACTGGAACTGGAATTTTGGTGGTTTAGGTAGTATTGCAGGAATAAATAATCCTTCTTTCAAATTTCCATCAGCTGGCGATTATAATGTACAATTAACAGTAACAAATTCAAATGGATGCAGAGAAGATACAACAATTTTAACAACGGTTGAAGTCGCACCTATTGCAGACTTTTCCTACGATTCTGTCTGCGGAAAAACTCCTGTTACATTTAAGTTCTTGGGAACAGTGGCACCGCCAAACACCATTCCAAACTTATCTTGGGGAAAATGGGACTTTGGCGATAATCAAATTGAAACAGCTATAAAAAGCCCTCAACACGTTTACAATGCACCCGGAACATATGAAGTAAAGTTAATCGTAAATTCATCCAATCAATGTGTAGATACAGTTGTTAAACAGGTTAAAGTGTTTGATTTTCCTGTTGTTGATTTTAATGTTTCACAAACCCAATGTGTCGGGAAAGAAATTCAATTTACGGATATCAGTGCTACGCCTGATGGAACACCAATTAACACGTGGAACTGGTTTTTTTCCGGGCAGTCAACCTCTGATGAACAAAACCCAAGATATACATTTAATGAAGAAGGCAATTATATTATTCAGTTAACTGCCAAAAATTCCGTTGGTTGTACCGGTACAAAATTACGCTCCATTGCAGTTTCTTCACTTCCAACGCCTAAATTTACTTTTTCTCCGCAGAATGGATTACCACCATTATGTGTTACCTATACAAACCAGTCACCATTCAGTGGAAATTATCTATGGAGTTATGGAGATGGCGGCCCGCTGGTAGAAGCATACAATCCGCCCCAACATTGTTATAATACTATTGGCACTTATCCGATAAAATTAATAGCCACTGACTTCAGAGGATGTACAGATACACTTACCAAATTCATATTGGTGGATAAGGCATATTTAGATGGTGTAATGACTTCAATTACCATTATACCTACCAACGGAGATTTTTATAAAATTCAGGTAAGTATAAAAAATAACAGTAATATACAAATTACAGATTTAGGACTGAGTTTGCAATTAGGTGGAGGTTCGGTCATACGAGAAAACTGGACGGGTAGTTTGTTGCCCGGACAAACAACGGTGTATTTATTTACCGGTGAAATTAAATTGAGTGAGAATAACCAGAGTCCTATTGTTTGTGCATCTATTGATAATGTAAACAATAATGCTCCTGAAGACAGAACAGATAATAATACGACCTGCAAAGAAGTAAAAGTCGGAAATTTCGATGTATTTAATATATATCCAAACCCAGCATTTGAAAATATAAACTTTGGTGTTATGTTGCCGAAAGACGGTCGTGTAACCATTCGTTTTATTGATATATTGGGACAATTAATGTATAACAAAGATTTCGACGGACTGAAAGGGTATAATAATTTCCAGATGTCAACGATGCCTTTAAATGCAGCAGTTTATGTGGCGGAAATATTTTATGACGGACAAGTTATCCGTGAGAAATTTATGCGAAAAGACAGGAAGTAATTAATAGTTTCTGATTCTTTCTACGATACTAATAGAAGGCTTTACATGATTAATGGTAAAGCCTTTATTGTTTAGAATATCCCGATAAGAGGCAGTATGTAAATCTGCAAAGCCTTCTGTAAATTCATACGTTTTGCCATTAACAGTAATTTGCCGCTTTGGCAATAAACCAGGTTCAATACTTAAATTCCAGTGTACGGTTGCTTTTTCCAATTGTAAACTTCCCGTGCTTTCTGTTTCTGTATTATTTTCAACGATTATTTCTTTTACCTCTCCAAATAACCAGGTTGCCAAATCAAATAAATGAATACCAATATTTGTAGCGATGCCTCCGGATTTCATTAGGTTGCCTTTCCAACTTTGATGATACCACTTTCCGCGAGGGGTAAAATATTCAATGCTTACTTCATGTCTTACAATTGCAGAGGCATCAATTTCTTTTTTTAACTCCATCAGCATAGGATGTAAACGCAGTTGCAGAATAGTATAGATATGTTTATTCGTATAAGATTCAGCAGTTGATAAATATTCTAAACTCTCTAACGTCAATGCTAACGGTTTCTCACAAATTACATCTGTGTTTAATTTTAATCCGGCATAGCAATGTTCTTCGTGCAAATAATTAGGCGAGCAGACTACTAAATAATCTACCGGATTTTTATCCATCAGGAAATCATAAAATGAAAATTCATCGGTAAAAAATTCACAATCCGGAAAGTAAGTATCTAAAATACCAACGGCATCTGCTATATCATACGCAGCTGCTAAATTGCCACCAACTTCTTTGATAGCTTTTAAGTGGCGTGGTGCAATATAGCCTGCAACGCCAATAATTGCGAATTGTTTAGGCATTGGTTAGCTTATAACAGTTATCGTTTTCAAGTTTATATTTTTCTTTAGAGAGATTGCAAACGGCAATTCCATTTTCAAAAATCAATTTACTGCCGGCTTCGCTCATCCAGCCGTCTTGTTTGGCAGGATTCCCCTTCATAAGTGCATATGATTTTACATCTTTTGTAATTACACATCCGGCACCAATAAAAGCATATTCACCAATTGTTACACCACAAACAATCGTTGCATTTGCACCAATAGTTGCGCCTTTTTTTATGAGTGTTTTTCTGTATTCATCTTTGCGTTCTATAAAACTTCTTGGATTTATGACGTTGGTGAAAACTGCAGATGGTCCAATGAAAACATCATCTTCGCATATAACACCTTCGTATATCGAAACATTATTCTGAACCTTTACATTGTTGCCTAATACGACATGGTTTGCCAGAAATACATTTTGTCCAAGATTACAGTTTTCACCTGTTACGGCTTTCATAATATGACTAAAATGCCATATTTTACTATTGTTCCCAATGGAAGCACCCTCGTCAATAATAGCGGTCTCATGTTTAAAATAGGTACTCATATTGTATCAAAAAATGCTTTTATGCTATTGCAAATATACAATAATTGTTCTTCAGAAATTTCCGGATAAATAGGAAGCGACAATACAGACGCTGATAACATTTCAGCATTAGGAAAATATAAATTCGGTTGCAAATATGCTTTCTGTTTATAGCAAGGCATAGGATAGTATATCGCAGTAGAAATTTCTTTTTGCATTAGAAACTGCTGTAATTTGTCTCTGTATGCTGGATCTGTTTTAACAGTATACTGATGGAACGTATGCATAGAAAAATCAGAACGTACAGGAATTTGAATTTGAGGAATATGCTTTAAATGAGCATCATAAAAAGCAGCAACTTGCTGTCTTTTTAAAATAAACCCATTCAGGTATTTCAGCTTCACATTTAATATTGCGGCCTGAATGGTATCTAGCCGTGAATTTACGCCAATCAATTCATGGTCATATTTCCGGGTCTGACCATGATTGGCGATGGTTCTGATTTTTTTAGCCAATGTATCATTATTGGTCATTATTGCACCGCCATCACCGTATGCACCTAAATTTTTTGTCGGGAAAAATGATACCGTAATGATGCCATTATGAGAGCAGCCTTTTATTGCACCAAGAGACTGAGCATTGTCTTCAATAATACTTAAAGTATGTTTTTGTGCAAATTCCACTATGCCCTGCATATTGCAGCATTGCCCGAACAGATGTACCGGAATAATGGCCTTTACATCATCTGTATATACTTTTTCAATAGTTTCTGGTGTAATATTAAAAGTTGCGGAATCAACATCCGCATACACAATTTCATGTCCCAGTAATTTTATTACTTCAACAGGTGCAATATAGGTGAAGGCCGGAACAATAATTTTACTTCCTTTTGGTAAATCCAGTGCCATAAGTGCAATTTGCAATGCATCTGTTCCGTTGCCACATCCTATTACATGGCTAACATTGAGGTATAAAGCCAAATCATTTTCAAAGGCACTAATTTCTTTTCCTCTGATAAAATTAGCAGTATCCAGACAATCCAGGATAGCGTGATTAATCTCACTCTTTAAGTGCAGATATTGCTCCTG
>DAORIK010000179.1:0-4065 GCA_035438465.1 Chitinophagales bacterium
CATATATTGCCATGGCAGAAAAACGCGGTGCGAAAATTAAATACATTTTTGAAACGCATTTTCATGCCGACTTTGTTTCGGGGCATGTGGATTTATCTAAAAAAACAGGAGCACCCATTATTTACGGTCCAACTAAAATGGAAACGGGATTCGCCGCACATATTGCACACGACGGAGAAATATTCCCATTGGGAAATGCAAGCATTAAACTGATTCATACGCCCGGACATACCATGGAGAGCAGTTGTTATTTACTGACAGATGAAAACGGAAAAGAAACCGCATTATTTACCGGTGATACTTTATTTATTGGCGATGTGGGCCGACCGGATTTAGCGCAACATATTGTTGCCGATTTAACGGAAGAAAAACTGGCAGCTCATTTATATGATTCGTTGCGTACTAAAATAATGACATTGCCGGATGATATTATTATATATCCTGCCCACGGCGCCGGCAGTGCGTGTGGTAAAAACATGAGCAAGGAAACATCCGATACGTTGGGCAATCAAAAGAAAACAAATTATGCCCTTAATCCTGCCCTGACAAAAGAAGCTTTTATCAAAGAAGTATTACATGGTTTGGTAACTCCTCCGGGCTATTTTCCTAAAAATGTGCTGATGAATATTCAGGGATATGACAGCATTGATGAGGTATTGTCCAGAGGTGCACATGCCTTATCTCCGGATGCCTTTGAAGCAGCAGCCAATGAAACCGATGCTGTTATTTTAGATACCAGAACACCAAAAGAATTTGGTGCAGGATTTATTCCGAATGCTATTAATATCGGCATCGACGGTAGTTTTGCCGTTTGGGTGGGCACGCTCATTACAGACATCAAACAAAAAATATTATTGGTGACTGCTCCGGGAAGAGAGCAGGAAGTGGTGACTCGTTTGGCACGGGTAGGCTATGACCATACCATTGGTTATCTCGACGGAGGGTTTAATGCCTGGAAGAATGCGGGAAAAGAAACAGATGCTATTGTTTCATTGAGCGCGAATGAATTTGCTGCGGCTGAGGTGAGCAACCCGGATATCAATATTCTGGATGTCCGCAAAAAAAGCGAATACGATTCGGAACATATCGTAAATGCTGTAAATACGCCACTGGATTTTATAAATGAAAGTATGCAGCAAATTGATAAAAATAAAACCTATTATGTGCATTGTGCAGGTGGATATCGTTCCATGATTTTTGTTTCTATCCTGAGAGCGAGAGGGTATGATAATCTGATTGATGTGGATGGTGGTTTTGCTGCTATTAAAGAATCCGGAAAATTTAAAATTACCGATTACGTTTGTCCTTCAACTTTACTTTAATCATTATGGAGTACCTATCTAAATACAAACTCACGCTGGCAGGAATTCTGTCAGGCGCAGCCGGAGGCTATGCATATTATTACTATGTTGGATGCGCCAGCGGAACCTGTGCTATTACCTCCAACCCTCTAAACAGTACATTGTACGGTGCCTTGCTCGGCGGATTATTACTAAACATTTTTCAAAAAGAAAATAAAACAAATTAATATGCAAAACAAACCAACAGTTATTGATGTAAGAAGCTACGGAGAATTTATGGGCGGCCATGTGGCCGGCAGCATTAATATTCCGTTGCAGGAAATTCAACAGCGCGTAGATGAAATTAAAGCCCTGCCACAACCAATTATTCTGTGTTGCGCATCCGGTAACAGAAGCGGACAAGCCATGCAATTTCTTAAAAGCATTGGTATTGATTGTGAAAACGGCGGCAGTTGGTTGAGTGTGAATTTTGCGATGCAGAATGCTTAAGCAAATCGAATATTAAATAAAAAAGCGAAGTAAAATTACTTCGCTTTTTGTATAAGAACGTCGTCGAGGTTTGGAACCTCGACGACGTTTGATTTTTATTTCGCTACAGAAACGCTACGCGTTTCTCTGATTACCGTAACTTTAATTTGTCCCGGATAGGTCATTTCATCCTGAATCTGCTGTGCAATTTTAAATGAAATTTCCTCCACTTGTTTGTCGTCTATCTTTTCCGCTTCTACTAATACGCGTAATTCACGACCAGCCTGAATCGCATAAGCTTTCTGTACACCCTGATACGAAACCGCCAGTTTTTCTAACTCGTCAATACGTTTCATATAGCTTTCCATAATTTCGCGGCGCGCTCCAGGACGTGCTCCTGAAATGGCATCACAAGCCTGTATCACCGGTGAAATAACATAGAGCATTTCCATCTCATCGTGGTGCGCACCCACTGCATTAACAATGACAGGTGTTTCGCCGTATTTTTCACATAACTTCGCTCCTAATAAAGCATGTGATAACTCAGGATCTTCGTCCGATACTTTTCCTATATCATGCAACAGTCCTGCACGTTTTGCCTGTTTCGCATTCAATCCTAATTCACTTGCCATGATAGCGCATAAGTTGGCTACTTCGCGGGAATGCTGTAATAAATTTTGTCCGTAAGAAGAACGGAAACGCATTTTACCAACCAAACGAATCAACTCGGGATGCAGACCATGTACACCTAAATCAATAACGGTACGCTCACCGATTTCCATAATCTGCTGCTCCAGTTGTTTTTCAGTTTTTGCTACTACTTCTTCAATGCGCGCCGGGTGAATACGTCCGTCTGCAACGAGGCGCTGCAGTGACAAGCGTGCGATTTCTCTTTTATACGCATCATAGCCTGAAATGATAATTGCTTCCGGCGTATCATCTACGATGATTTCGACTCCGGTTGCTGCTTCCAGTGCACGGATGTTTCTTCCTTCACGACCGATGATTTGTCCCTTTTGCTCATCGCTGGATAGGTTAAATACCGAAACCGTATTTTCAATCGCTGTTTCTGCAGCAGTACGTTGTATAGACTGAATGACAATTTTCTTAGCTTCTTTATTCGCTTTGAGTTTGGCTTCGTCCATTACTTGTTTTACATGCGCCATCGCATCGGATTGTGCCTTGCCTTTCAGTTGCTCTACCAATTGCGCTTTTGCTTCTTCTGCGGACAATTTAGCAACCTGCTCTAATTTGGCAATATGCTCTGCATGAGCCTTTTCCAGTTCGCCTCGTTTTATGGCTGCCAGTTCAATTTGTTCATTAAGACGAGCTTTTATGACCTCATTTTCCTTTTCCTGTTTACCTACATTTGCGAGTTTGTCTTTTAAAGATTGTTCTATCTGTTTAGCGCGATTTTCAGATTCGAGGAGCTTTCGATTGCGTTGTTCTGCTTCTTTGTTGTGTTCTTCTTTTTGTTTCAGGAAGAATTCCTTTGCCTCCATCATCTTATCTTTTTTCAAAGATTCAGCCGTATTGTAGGCTTCTTTTCGGATAAGTTCTGCTTCAGCTTTCGCTTTTTCCTGAATGGTTTTCGCTTTTTCTTCTGCTAATTTTACTTCTGCCAGTTGTTTATCAACGTTTGCTTTGGATAAGACTTTTCCTAATACAAAACCGATGATAAGTGCGACAACACCTGCAATGACTGCTATAATTATTGGATCCACTGTGTTTTTGTTTTAAAACTCTAAATCCCTAAAGGGACTTTTGAGCGTGATTAATTTATTTACCCTAACCCCCCGCCTGCGTCGGGCAGGCCTAAAGGGACTTTTTAATACTGAGATTCTTCGCTTTGCTCAGAATGACAGTTGTGTGGTGAAAGTACACAAATTGTTATTTGCGAACTTTCTATCTTTTACACAGCATAAGAATAACTCTTAGAGAATCAGAAGAGTGTGATACCGAGTTGCTTGTCGAGCAAGGCTTCAAGTTCATCGAGTTTAGAGTCGATATTGGCGTTGGTTGCTTTATTTTTATGTTGCAATGCTTCTGCGCTGGATTGTAATGCAATCATGGACAGAAAATCCTGCCGGTCGCGCGTGAGCAAAGTTTTTTGATATTCGGCAATTTTATCATTGATATCTTTAGCGGCCTGGCGAACATAGCCTTCCTCATCTGCAGACACTTTCAATTTGTAAGGTCTTCCGGCTATTAATAGATTTATGTTGAGTTGCTCTGCCATATTTATTGTATCAATTTTGCCAAACAGTCGTCAATTTCTTCCATAAACTCTTTCAAC
>DAORIK010000180.1:0-4054 GCA_035438465.1 Chitinophagales bacterium
CGCCACCGGCCGGTTTGTCTGTCAATAATATTGCACAGCCTGTCGCCAATGCGCCAAATAATTATGTTTTAACTGTTACAAACAATCTTAATGGTTGTGTAAACAGAGATACTGTAAGAATCTTGCAAAATATTTCCGTCTCATCTGCTATTGCCGGGAATGATAAAATAATAACATGTGCTAATCCAAGTTTTGTTATCGGTGCACCATCTGTAACTGGTAATTCATATTCTTGGAGCCCTGCGGATGGATTGAATAGTACAACAATTTCAAATCCAACTGTTTCCGCTCCCGGAACATATACTTTAACTGTTACTAATAATGCCAGTGGTTGTACAACCAATGATGTTATAAATGTTGGTATCGATACAATTCACCCAATTGCGGATGCAGGATCAGATAAAACAATAACTTGTGCGATTACCAGTTTTATAATTGGTATTCCTGCCAGTACTGGTATCAAATATTCATGGTCCCCACCAACAGGATTAGATAATGCTACTATCGCTCAGCCAACTGTTGATAAACCAAATATATATACACTTACTACAACAAATCCTTTGAACGGATGTATTTCAACTGACCAGATAGAAATATTTGAAGACAAACCTTTTACTAACATTGATTTAGGTCCTGATAAAACAATTTATCAGGAAGAAAGTGTAGATATAACTGTTTTAAATGGCGGTACAGGAAACTATATTTGGACCCCGGGTAATAGTTTAAGTTGCACTAATTGCCAAAGTACTATTGCAAATCCATTACAAACAACAACATATTTTGTTTCATATACAAATGTTGAATTATGTACCTCTTTTGATACACTTACAGTCTTTGTTATTCCTGTGAGTGAAATATATTTTCCAACTGCATTTTCTCCAAACGGAGATGGTATAAATGATATTTATGCTGCATTAAGCGATTCAGTTAAAGTATTTGAGTTGAATATTTACAACAGATGGGGCGAATTAGTTTTTACGTCTAATGACTTATCTATAGGGTGGGATGGGTTCTTCAAAGGTACAGAGCAACCGTTAGACACTTATGTTTACGTGGCACATGCTACTTTATTCAACAACAAGAAGAAGAATTACAAAGGAATACTAACATTACTAAGATAAGATAGTATAGATAGTAAGTATAGAATTGTATTAAACTGCTTCTAATGGATGGAACTGGAATGTATCACCATTAAATAAACCTTTGTCACTAAGTTTCAAACTCGGAATTACCAGTAATGCCATAAATGAAAGAGACATAAATGGTGAATGCAGAGTGCAGCCTATTTCTTTCGCAAAGTTTACTAACTGCAAATAATTTTCAGCAACAATCTCACAACTATCCGTACTCATTAATCCAGCTACCGGCAATCCCAGTACTTTTGTTTCTTCTCCATCAGTTACAGATAAACCACCTCGTTCCTGAATGATTGCATCTGCTGCCTTGCACATACTTTCATCATCTACACCAACAATTATAATATTATGAGAATCATGTGCGACTGAGGAAGCAAGTGCCCCTTTCTGCAATCCGAAATTTTTAATAAAGGCAATCGCAATGGGTGCATTATAATATCTATTTATTACAGTAATCTTTAATATGTCTTCTTCTACATTTGAAATTGCATTTCCTTCCACATCTAACTTGACATTACCAATATGTGTTTTTGTGATAAGCTGTCCGTCAATTACTTCTATTGCATTAACTTTGGTGTGTGAAAGTTGAATTTCAAAATCAGATGCTTGTTTAAAATCTATATTGAAATTATTCAGAACTATTTCCGGTTCTGTTTCCATCAAAGAAATACCCTCTTTAGCAACTAAACTTCCATTGATATACGTTTCAAGAATATCAAAATCAGTTAAATTATTAATGATGATAAAATCTGCTGCGTCGTTTTCTTTTAATAAACCAACGTCTAATTTATAATGTAAAACTGGATTTATACAAGCTGCCTGCAAAATCTTGAAAATATCAATTCCTTTTGCAACAGCACGTTTTACTAACAAGTTGACATGCCCAATCATTAAATCATCCGGATGTTTATCATCTGAACAAAACATTATTTCATTGGGGTAATCATTTAATAAATCGATTAGTGCCTCAAAATTTTTTGCAGCACTGCCTTCCCGAATCAGCACTTTCATTCCATGTTCGAGTTTGAATTTTGCTTCTTCGTATGTGAAACATTCGTGGTCAGTTGAAATGCCAGCTGAAATATATTGTATTGCTTTCTCACCTTTTAAACCTGGTGCATGTCCATCTACCGGTTTATTATGTTTTTTAGCTATTGCTATTTTATCCATTACCATTTTATCTTGAAATAAAACCCCTGGATAATTCATCATTTCAGCTAAATATTTTATTTCATTCAGCGACAATAATTCATCAATATCTTCTACAGTAATTTCTGCTCCTGCAGTTTCAAAAGAAGTTGCAGGCACACATGATGGAGCACCAAAATTAAACTTGAATGGACATTTATTTCCATTCTCAATCATATAGTAGACACCTTCCTTACCTAAAACATTTGCAATTTCGTGCGGATCGGAAACGGTTGCCACAGTTCCATGAATAACTGCTTTCTTCGCAAATTCTGTCGGCACCAGCATGGAACTTTCGATATGTACGTGCGCATCCACAAAACCCGGCAGAATATAAGTATCAAGTATTTCATCGATTTTTTTAATGGATATTATTTTACCATCTTTTATGGTAATTTCTGAAGGATAAATTTCCTTATTCAGAATATCTATTAAATTAGATTTGATTGTTTGCATCTTCCTTACATAATTCTTAAACTATACAAAGTTAAATATAGTCATCATATTTAAGAATTTGTTGGATTAAGTATAAAATACAAGATTAGCGATAATCTATAAATATGATTCTACCATTCAATTAATTCAATCAGGTGTGCTTCTGGTGTAAACAGAAAAATACATCTTTTGCCATCAAATGCTTCCGAATAAAATAGATCCATTGGCTTATAATTTAATGCTTCTAATCTGTTTATAGATGCAATTATATCCTGCACTTTATAACCAATATGATAATAACTTACTCTTTTTTTCAGCAGTTTATATACTACTGAAGATTCGTGCATTGGCTCAACCAACTCAATATAACTTTCGACACCAACCTTTACAAAACACACTTTTACCTGTTGTGATTCAATTCTGAATACTTTAGAAACATTCTCTTCACCGAATAAGGTTATATAATGATTTATTGAATCTTCAATATTATCTACCAATAAACCAACGTGATGAAAGGTAAGACCCGCTAACTCTGTGTTTTCTTTAATCATATTAAAATTCCGTGCGTATTATATTATACAGATTATACAGATTTGCTTTCAATAGAATCTATTATTTCTCCAATATTCTTCCATTTTTGAATTTCACTTGATGTAAATTGTATTTTAAATTCTTTTTCAATAGAGACTACCAATTGAATGTGAGACAAGGAATCCCAGTCTTCGATATCTTTTGCGGTTGTTGTTTCAGTCAATACGATTTGATTGTCATCAAGCACATCAATAAATATCTCTGTTATTGCTTGTAATATTTGATTTCTTTCCATAACCTAAATTTTATTTTTAGTTAAAAATGCACCGTATAAAACAGTTATTTTGCGTTTTTCAGCTTTTTCTAAAGATACCTCTTCAGAGATAAAACAGTTTTCAGATTTGATAGTAAATCCTGTACTGTTAATTAAATCTCTAATTTCCTGAACATTATTAAACAGGTAAATATGATCAATTGAAGGCGCGTTTGTTGGCGTTGTGATAAAAATAGTTCCATCGTCATCCAGTAATTCATTTAAACGATTTAATAAACTCAACGGATCTTCTACATGTTCTAAAACTTCGCCCATTGTAATAAAGTCATACTTTTGTGCAGGCGCAAAATCGAAGATATCAATCAAATTATAATTTACTCTTTCATCTTCAATAAAACTTTTTGTCAAATCTATGGATGTTTGACTAATATCTACTACTGTAAAATCAGTGGCAGGATTCAAATATTTCAATGCTTCTTCTAAATACAAT
>DAORIK010000181.1:0-4044 GCA_035438465.1 Chitinophagales bacterium
CGCAACCGGAAAAGCTTACACCAGTATTTAAAGAAACACAGGCAATGGTAAATGACGTGTACAAACCCGGGCAAACGAAAACCAGCAAAGGTATTATTGTATGTCTGGCAAAAGCTGCCAAACATATAGACAGAATTGTCATTAACAATCAGGAATTTGGAACGAATAAATCGTACGGTTGCCCTGCGAATTTGTAAGCTGTCATTCCCTTGAAAAAGGGAATCTCATATATTAAAGAGTAAGATTTCCGTTTTCGCGAGAATTACTTACAACAATTTTCTTTCATAAAACTGTGCTATTATCCATTCATCGCAATATTTCGGATGAATGACTTTTTGTGTGCGTGCATGTTGCCACAAGGCGGAAAATGTATCAGGCAGGCGGTTAAAATAACGAAACGCAGACGGCAAGGTACCGAACATACATTCCGCCAGTAAAAAATGTGCATCTTCCCGTGCCGTTCCGGATGCACGCAGCATTTGTTTTTCCAAGGGATTGACACGATATTTTTTCACGTATTCCAGTAAACGAGCGTGGTAATTTTCATCTTCCGTAATCGCGGTAATGGAATTGTAGCGCGGATGTGTTTTATCCAGCATTTGCTGTGTTTGCTTTTCCATTTCCGCTAAACCATCTTCAAACTGGTCGAGCAGTTGCAAATCATACACAGGATTGGCGTGAACGACTTCCAGCAAATGACAGATAATCGTATCGCGCGGCACACGGATACCGATAGGGTCGGAGATACCGGAAGGATCGTTTAAGAAACGCAGTATCTGATGAAAAGTAAAATTGATATTTTTTGTTTTGTAATAACTGGCTGCACCGGGTGAAATAAAATAGCGGAGCATATCGTAAGCGCCAAACCACAGTTGTTTTTGCGAGGGAATGGTTTCGATGAAACCGATTTGCTGCAAACGCTGCAAGCGTTTCTTCTGCGCCGGCAAATAAAAGGTATTAAACAAGGTAGAAATTAATCTGCCTGTTTTATTGAGTACAACAGAAGGCGAACCGATGGCCCTGAAAATTAATTTTACAGGATGCTCTTTGAGGCGGTCGGTTGCAGTTTCACTATCTTCTTCAGTATCTGTTTTCAAATAGTCATTTAAAGAAATAGTTTTATTATCCGCAATCGGGCGACCGTAGCTGTCCTTTTTTATTTCAGGAATGAGGTGCACTTTTATTTCTTTTGAATGATGTAAATATAGGTGGATTTTGGAAGAAATGAATGTTGCTTTTTTTGTGGTTTTTTATGGAGAGATTTTTTTGTGTAGCACAGTGATGATTAAACATCCGTAAATAAATTTTCTTTTATAACTTTTTGAAGCCAAAAAGTCACCAAAAAGCTTTTATGATTTTTAAGGTGATTTGTTTTCTCCTATCGTCGAAAACAACCGAAACTAAAATTAACTCAAATGCTGATTGCCACGCTTTGTTAATTTTACTTCTATCACAGCAAAAATCATAAACCTAACTCTTCTGCGGTTGGTGGTTTGTTGGTTGAAAACCAACAAAGGCAAAAGGTTTATTATTTTTATTTGTGTCCTCCTCTTAGTTTGCATTGATTATTTATGATTTTAAAGTCACTTTTAATGTAATGAAGCCTAAAATTCCTGCTGTTAATGAAGAAATTAAAATTACTAATTTCGAATTGTTGATTATTGTTTCATTTTCAAAAGCAAGTAAAGTAATAAAAATTGACATTGTAAATCCAATACCGCCTAATAAACCAACACCAAAAATGGATTTCCAATTTAAATCAGTTGGAAGTTTACATATTCCAAATTTTACAGCTAAAAATGACATTAGGAAAATGCCTACTGGTTTGCCGGCAATTAGTCCAAAAGCAATACCTAAGCTGTAATTTTCGTTAAGGATGTTTGAAATATCGCCACCGAAAACGATTGCTGTATTTGCTAATGCAAAAATTGGCAAAATTGCAAATGCTACTGGTTTGTGTAAGAAATGTTGTAAAATATAAGAAGTTGATTTTTCATCTCCGTTACCAAACGGAATTGCAAATGCTAACAAAACGCCTGTAATAGTGGCGTGAACACCAGAATGCAGCATAAAATACCACATAGTAATTCCTCCAATTAAATAGGGGATAAGGTTTCTGATTTTCAATCTGTTTAAAACTAAAAGCAATATAAAAATGCCTAAAGCAATAAACAGGTTTGTCCAAAGCAATGTTTTAGTATAGAAAATAGCAATGATAATTATTGCTCCTAAGTCATCAATTACTGCTAATGCTGTTAAAAATACTTTTAATGAAGTAGGAACTCGGTTTCCTAATAACGATAAAATACCTAATGCAAATGCAATGTCAGTTGCCATTGGAATACCTGCACCTGATTGTGAAGCCGTTCCGTAGTTGAACGCCATAAAAATTCCTGCCGGAACAATAATACCGCCGAATGCTCCAAAAATTGGCAGTAGTGCATCTTTTATATTTGAAAGTTCGCCATGATAGATTTCCCTTTCCAATTCCAAGCCAATGAGTAAAAAGAAGATTGTCATTAATCCGTCATTTATCCAATGTTCAACACTTAGTCCTGCAAATTCAGATTTAAAAAAATTGTGATAATTGGTTCCAATGGATGAATTGGCAAGTATAAGAGATAAAATTGTGAAAGCAATTAATACTAGTCCGGCTGTTTTCTCGCTGTCAAAAAACTCTTTAAATAATTTAGTTACTTTCATTTGCTTTGCCGTTCAGTGAATCGTTTTGTGTTTTTTCAATAGATTTTGATAATGGTTTGTAGATACTAAAATGGTAAATTATGGAAGCTGAAACATTCAGCTTTGCATATCTCAAATATACAAAAGCATCATTGTATTAAGCGTAACTGCAAACTTGAAAATCTTTTCATTGTTTCTTGTATCTTTATATAATGGTATATACTTTAGAGGCACAAACACGCTGTTTATATTACTATACGAAATACTTTATGAGATGTGTGTATGTGTCAACTATCAAAATTTATCTACCAGAGTTGAATGATATAGTATAATGAATGAACTGGTATAAAGTGAATAAAATTAAAGATGCAAAAGTCATTCTAATTATTGTACATAGCCACGTATGGCCAAATACTTTTTTAAGTGAGACTGCTAAGTATACCGCAAGTATTAGTAAATTTATAATAGACAATATAAGCAACAAAAATTGATTCACTTTTATTAGTAATAATATTTCAATCAATAATATTGAATATAGTATCAAAAAAAAACTAGTAAAGTGAATGGAGTAAAGCAATGCATCATAATACAGAAGTTTCCTCCTATAAAATAAAATAAAGAATATAAATGCTGATACGGGAATCATTATTAAAAATAGTTTTTTGAATATTCCCGAAATCATTACATTCGCTTCAGGAACAGTCATATGCCGGCTAATACGTAGTTTCTTATTTAGAGCGTAAAAACGAGTAATGGGATTATTGTGATAACCGTATTTTGTTAACCATGTTCCCACGCTATCAGGTGAAGTATTCTTTAAAACTCTCAAATCTGCATTGGTTATTTCAGGATTATGCATGACCCAAGAAAATGGCGGTACTAATATGTAGTCTATTGTACTGTCGCTTGATTGGTCAAATATTTCACTGATAGTCAAATTTTTTTGAATTGCCTCCTCTGCATAACTTCCAAAGTAACCAGATTTTGCCATGTTCTTTTCGAAAATGCTCATTATCAATAAGGCGAAGACGGATATAAAAATGAATAATCTTAATGGCGGTGTATATCGTCCACGTATATTATTTATATAGTCTTTTGTAAGTTTCCCTGGATTGAATAAGAGTACTTTAAAAGAATAAAAAAACTTAATATCAAAATGTAAAAACCCTTCCAAGAGTTCATATCCGTAATGAATCAAGGGAAACCTGGGATTATGATTCTCCTGCCCACAATTAGGACAATAATTTATCTTTTCGCTTTCAGCTTTGAATTCAAAACCGCAGTTTGCGCATGAATGTTGCTTTATTCTTTTTCGACCCATATTGCGATAGATTTTTCAACATAGTTTTTTGAATTAATTAT
>DAORIK010000182.1:0-4014 GCA_035438465.1 Chitinophagales bacterium
CCCCGAAATCATTTACAAAACCCTGTAAATGATTTCGGGGTATTTTTAGCGACACCATATCTGTTGACTGCTTGGATTGGTTGGCAAGTATGCTTCCGTTTTTTTCCTCTTCATTTATGTCTGTCAATCTTGACCGACTGTTACCTAATGAGCGTAGGATAGCCTTATCTTTAAGATAATATTTCTCATCCACCTCTGCCTCCAAAACATCTTTTAGCATTATTCCCAAATCTTTGGGTTGGGGGATAGCACAATATTCTGTTTCAAAGAGTCCTTTTTTCTTTGTGTAAAAGTTAGTCCAATAAAGCCTTACTCTGTTTTGCGCCGATAGGAGCGCTGAATTTATTATTATCGGTTCTATGCCTACTGTTTTTGAGATAACGTATTCATGCTCTTTTTTCATGCGTACATTCTCCAAAAGCCACTTTACTTTTGGGTTGACAGATTTGATGTGCTCAAGAATCTCTACAAACACAAAAAACAGTTTGCTTCGAGGGTCGTCAAAGGCTAGTTGCTTTCCGGCGAAAGAAAATCCTTGACATGGAGAACCTGCCAAAAGAAGGTCAATTTTTTCCCACTCAATATCCCACTCTCTCCATTTTGTCACGTCGCCGAGTTGGACGGTATCGGGATAGTTGTATTGGCATACCTGAACAGCATACTTATCAATTTCGGAGGAATAATACTTGTCTACCTTCATTCCAATTTTATCTAGTGCCAGGTGTCCGCAGGAGAGTCCGTTAAACAATGACAATACATTTATTCCGTTCTGTTCTTTCATAGAGGCTTTGAGATAAAAATAATTACATTACTTGAGAGTGAAAAGTATCTTCGGGCAAATCTTTTGAAGGTTTTAATTCCATTTGGTTTGGGGCGGGAAGGAGATAGCAATGCGCTTCTCCTATCAAATCTATTCCACAGCCTGTACATCTACCAAAAGAATTTCTGCTTCCGCAAAATGCTGTTCCTTCGGGGACAATAAAATTTAGATTACCTTGGTATTTTTCAACCTTTGAGCACATCTCAAGTATCACAGCCTTATTGTATTTATCGTCAGGACTATGTTTTTCAGGCTTTACGGAAAACAATCTAAATTCTATTTCCGAAGCAATATTTCTTGCCATACCTGATGTAAAGTGAGTGATTGCCTTACCTCGTTTTTCGTCCATTAGCCAGTCGTAAAGCTTTTTTAAATCATAGTTTTCTTCAAACTGTGCATGATATTCTTCTACTGCTAAAAGAGCTTCTTTAAAGAGTACTATTGAGTTATCGTGTATGCTTGCTCCTTTTGGAATAAGCGATCTTGCAATAAGGATTTCCTTTGCTGTTTTTATTGGTTTCATTTTGTTTGGGGTTTAAAGTTTAAATAATTTTTTATATTTTGCCAAACAGATTGTTAAGGGTTAGTTAAAGTCAACATCAATAAAAATTGTATTTGGGCTTTCCAGTACAATTTCCAATGATTTTTTTACTAATAGATAGGAAAGAAAATATCCATATCCTTTTTGTCGTACAGTTCTTGAAATCTCTAAAAATTTTTTCATTTTTTCTTCTATGTTAAGGGTTAGTGTTTAGGTGGATTGGATAATTCTTGTAATTTTATTAAAAACCGTTGCATATTAATAATCTTAATGTTGATTTGTGTTTTACCCAATGTGGTTGATTCGCATTCATTTAAACTTATTATTGAATCTTGAATAAACCAAGCAGCTTCTTGTAGTTTATTTTCCAACAACTTCAATCTTTCTTCCACACTTACCCACTTATCCTGTGAGGCGTATTCTTCCATTGCTTCAAGTATTTGGCTTTTTGGCATATTGTAATATTCTCCTTTTTTATCAAGAAACGGTATCTCGTTAAATATTTCTTCTGCTTTCATTGTCTTACATTTTAAGGTTAATATAAATCTTCGCTAACTAAAATTATTTTCATTTCTTTTTTCTTTTTTTTTACCTTCCCACCCTTGGCGGAGATAAACAATTATTTTACTTCTTTACCATTACTAAAAACTCAAACCCTAACCTATCTAGCATACCTATTACCAAATTAATATCAATCTTACCCTTGCATGAATAAACTTTGTACACACTTACCCTAGATACTTTTAAATAGGATGCCATCTCGGTCACAGAAACCCCTTTTTCCTTAGACGTTTCCTTTATAAATTCTATCATTGACTTAATATCCATCGTTTTTGTTTTATACACTATAAGCAAACATACCCAATTCTTTTTCAAGCCTTTTTTTGGCTACTTCAATATTCACAGCTTCTTTATCACTGCCTATAAAATACCGTTGCAGCTTCCTTGCTGCCACCGCAGTAGTTCCGGATCCCATAAATGGATCGTATACCAAATCGTCTATGTCCGTAAATGCTTTTATAAAAAAGGTGGGCAGAGCCTCCGAAAAAGGGGCGGAATGACCAACATTAGTTGTCTCTCCCGAAAAATGCAAGACATTGCTTGGTAATGCCATCTCCAAACCATCAAAATTTGAGTCAATAGTTCCTACGCCCAAACTATTATTGCGTTCTCTTCTCGCAAGGATATTCTTTTTTATTGTTCCTGCGGCAGTGGTGAATCCGCTACCAGTTAAACTTTCGCCACTTGCTCCATCTTTTTGTCTTAATGCCCTTAACAAACTTTCCTTGGTAGTAGGGGTAGACACATTGGCCGGGAAAAACTTTATATCAAGAGTCTTTGTAAAATGATAGCAAAACTCCCACGCATCCTTAAACCTATTAGTAAACTTTCCCGGCGCAGGATTCTTCTTATGCCACACCAACGGGTCAACAAACTTAAAACCAATCTCTCTTTTTAGAACTATTGGCAACTCAAACGTATAAAGGTGAGTTTCGCCATCAACAGTATTATCTCCAATGTTTAGGATGAAGCTACCATCAGGGCGGAGAATCCTAAATATTTCAGACGCAATAGGCTTAAACCACTCAACATACTTATCAGGATGAATACCCCCATAAGTCTTTTTACGTGCATTAGCATAAGGTGGACTTGTCATCACAAGATTTACTGAGTTATCATCCATCCGAGACATCGTTTCCAAGTTATACTCGTTCCAAAATGTGTTATTTGCTACCAATTGTTATCGTTTTTTAAGATTGCTTAATACAACCATGCCACAAATGTAAATAAAAATTTACAATCCACAACAACAAAATTGTTAAATTTTTATCCGGACAGCAGATACTACCTCCCAAAACACCCCTCCCCATCATCTCATTCGGAAACCATTTACCAAGGAACTTTTACAAAGAGGCTCTGGTTTAACAAAAACAATTCTACGACAACCATAACTAAATAAAATACCCCTTAAAACAGTTTTTAACCCATTAAAAAACAACGATACCACTATTCCTCGTATCAGCATAAGCCGAATAGGGTTTAACCCACCTAAAATCGAAAATTCTTTATCATCACACCAAAACACTCTAATTGTACCCACATTTGTGCCCACAATTTTGCTTAAACCATCCCATTAGATAACACAGCCTTGTCAATGATAGCTAGTAACTTATAAGATTAAAACATAAAACAGTTCACAGGAAATTTCGATAGGAGCGGGGGAGTGTCTACCCAAAAGCACCCCTCACCCCCTCGCGAATCGGAAACGCAAATCGGTGAATCGAGCTATTAAGACTTTCAAATAATTCATTCAATAGGTGCATAGGCACGTTGAATTGCTTATTTATAGGGCATTTAGTTAATAATACACAAGGATAAATAATATTTTTACCATGATAACAGATCATTGTACCAGCACCGGCAAAGGAAACACAGTCTATTTAACATAATAATAATTATAGACAAAAATTGGTATTGAGAATCAATTAGTTAGCATTTTGGCAGGTTGAACAAGTAAGGTTTTATCCAGAGTAAAACTGTTAATGTGTTGATTTATAGCGTATTATGTAAAAATGTGCCGAATGGTCAAATAAGCTAGTAATAATAGTATTTTTATAGAGTTTTGATTGATTTTTATTTGTTATAGAGTAAC
>DAORIK010000183.1:0-3945 GCA_035438465.1 Chitinophagales bacterium
TGTCGGTTTCGGTGAGTGCCACTATTATTTTTTGGTAGTGCAGGATGTCTTCAAAAGTGAGTGTACGGTCTTTGCGGTCTTTCAGCCATTTTTGTGCCGGCTGATAGCCGCCGATGTAGAAATTCCAGGCAACCAAAGGTACGTTGGCAAAGTATTGGGTGTCGTTGATGTAAACGTTGCCACCTCGTAGGTTGACACCTACGAGGTGGTTGCTGCCGGAGACCGGATATTGCGTAATGTATTTTTCGGTTACATCGCTTTCTAATAAATGCAGTTGGCGAAGTTGCGCGCCAAGACCTACGAGGTGGTTGAATGTTTGTACATCTTTTGGATAGGGTACGCGTGGAAAATCAATTTTTAGAAATTCTTTGTATTTTTCTCTGTAGGTTGGTGAATGCAATACGGCGTAGATATAATCTAAAATATCTATTGGCGAAAAAACCTTCCAAACCCCTCTTTTCCCAGCAGTGTCTCCATTTTTTCCAGCAGTGTCTCCTGAAAGGGACACTGCGTTGTGTGACGCAGAGTCCTCTGCGAGAGACTCTGCTGAGAAACGGAAGATTGCTTCGCTTTGCTCGCGATGAGGTTCTGCAACAAACTGCAAACCGATTTTTTCTGCAATTTTATGTACGATTGCTAAGTTTAAATTTGGTGTTCTTGCCGGTGTTGCTTCTGTTGATGTTTGCGTGGTGGTTTCCGGATATAGATAGAGTGGTGCAACATAATCACCACCTTGCATTCCAGGTCTTGACCAACTTCTAAAATCAATAATATTTTTTGTAACCATTGTAGAAACAGAATTTTCTTCAGCGTTTCCTAATTTAAAAACCAATCCAATATTCTCACCTTTTAAAAAATGTTGCATTACTTCATTTCTTGGATAGCAATGAAATCCTTTTGTTTTTCCTGTATAGAAAGTCCATTTTTCATCAAAAGGTCTATAATTAATCTTTACAAATTTGCCTTTATTAGGATAATAATTTTGTAAATCCTTTTTAGCGAAATTTACTTGCCAATCTCTTACATCTTTTCCTAAATCAAATTTCTTTCTCGCAATTTCATCATCTAAACTTAAAAATTCTTCTATTGTTTTTTGTAAACCTTCTTTTGAATTATGAATCGTAAAACTATCTCGTGCAGTTACAATTCCAACATTATTTAATGGAAATAATTCACTAATAGAAAATCCTTTATTATATATTTTTTGTTGGTCAAAATCTTTTTTTACAAAGAAATAATTTGGTGCTACATTTGGTAATTCTTTGTAATCAATAGTTTTTAAAGAATTTTTTATTAAATAATCATACTTAAATTCTCTTTTACCAAACAAATCAAAATGAAATACTCTTGCTAACTCGTTTGTTTTTTTCTTTCCTGTTTTTATAAAGAAATTAATGCTTACACCTTGCATAATATCAAACACATTTACATCAGCAGAACCATCCGGTGCAGTTTCTTTTTTCTTGCTGTTACCATGTAAATCTATCGTATAAATTTTATCAAAGCTTTTTAATAGATTCCAACGCATGCCTCTAAATGTTGGGTTGTCTAAGTATCCATGCGGATTAATAAATGCTAAAACACCTTCACCGTTTTTATCTATAAAGTATTGTCCAAAGCGGATAAATTTTACATAATCATCATTAATCCATTTTGGATTTCGCTCATTTAATTTTTCTTTTCCACCAGGTTCTTTTTTGTAATCTTCCATCAGGTTCATTATCCATTCGCCTTTATTATTGCTTTCACCACTATACGGCGGATTTCCAATTACACACATCACCGGTGCATCGCGCTTTATTTTATTGGCCTGGTTGGCTTCATCGCTCAGCCAGCTTGCAAACAAAGTGCCTGCATCCGGGTGGCTTTCTTCTAAACTATTGGTTAAAAAAATACGCGTGCGTTGTTCCTGCGTGGCTTTAAATCCTGTTTCGGTGAGCAACATATCCATTTTTAAATGCGCCATCGCATAGCTTGCCATCAGCAATTCAAAACCATTTAAGCGCGGTATTAAATGCTGCTCTACATAGCTGTTCCAAATGCCTTGTTGTCCTTCAAACTTTTTATAAATATGTTTCACCACTTCTGCCAAAAACGTACCGGTGCCGGTTGCCGGGTCGAGTATCTGCACTTTGTGTACTTCCTGTTCTACTTTTTTGCCTTGCAGGTCTATTTTAATTTTTGTTTTCGCAGTGTCTGCCAAACCCTCTTTTAAATTAAATTCGGTTTTCAAAATATCATCCACCGCACGCACAATAAAATTTACCACGGGTTGCGGTGTGTACCAAACGCCGCGCGCTTTGCGCAACGCAGGATTGTAGGCAGCCAAAAAGGTTTCGTAGAAATGAATCACCGGGTCTTCCTGCTTGGTGCTTTTGCCAAAGTTGCGCATAATATCTGCCACATCAGAAGCCAGAAAAACAGCCACCAATTCTTCTACCATCCAAAGCAAGCGTTCGTCTAAATCATAGCCGGCAATATCCTGAAACAGTTTGCGCAAAAACGGATTGCTTTTCGGAATCAGCGTGGCTGCTTCTTGTCGGCTAAACGTGGGCAAGGTTGGGTCGTGGTAGCGTGCGGCAAACATTCCATACGCAATGGTTTGCGCATAAATATCGGAAAAGGCTTTGTTGTCGATATCGTGAATGAGCAAATCTTTGAATGCCTGCATTTGCGCTTTCAGCGACGAGGTGATTTGTTTTTCGTCGTCTTCGTTCAGCGATTTTTCTATTACGTCCGCCATGAGCCGCGCTTTACCGGCCATCATTTCTGCCAACCTCGTAGGTGATTTTATTGTTTGCGAAATAGTTAGCGCAAAGTTGATGAGCAGGTTGGTAAACGTGTCGAAGTTTTCGGGTTTTGCCACAATGGCATTATTGCTGATTTCGGCAATGGCAATTTTAGTGACGAAGATTCCGTCTTTATAAAAATGAAAATCGATATAGTCGGTAAAAATTAAATTGCTGAGCGATGCCTTGTATCTGTCGAATTGTTGATTGTTGGTTTTGGCACCTCGTAGGTCTTTGTCGCCGATGTCTTTTGCTTCGATGTAGCCAACGGGTACGTCTTTGCGCATGATGATGTAATCCGGTGCGCCGCAGGCGATGCGCTTGGGCTCGTTGGTGGCTGATACGTCTTTAACAATGGTCTCAATTAAGTGCTGCAGGTCGCCGCGAAAGGTGTGTTCGGTAGCGTTGCCGAGCTGGTAGCGTTTGTTGAGATTGGTGATGTATTCGTGTATGGTCATAGTTCCACCTCGTAGGTGAAAACAAATTTATGGAATTTGCATGGTTTATGTATCTAAATGGTAAAACAACCTCGTAGGTCATGGAAAAAACATTATTTTTAGAATCAGGAAGTGTGTATCATATTTACAACAGAGGCACCAACAAACAGACAATTTTTATCACTAAGAAAGATTATAATCATTTCTTGTCATTATGGGAAAAACACATTGAACCGGTTGCCGACACTTTTGCATTTTGTTTGTTACCTAACCATTTTCATTTTATGGTGAAAATAAAAGAGATAACGGATTTAACACAGCTTCCGAAAGCAGCAGAATTGAATGAAAGTGATATTAAGTATTACTTGTCGCGACAATTTTCAAATTTGTTTAATGCCTATTCTCGATATTTTAATTTAAAATATGAGAGAGATGGGAAAGTATTTAGGGAAAGATTTAAGAGGAAGGAGGTTCTAACGGAGGAATATTTTACAAAGTTGATTGAATATATTCATACTAATCCTGTGAAACATGGAATAACAGATAATTATAAAGATTATGAGTACAGTTCATTTTGGATACATGTATTGGATACACCTACGAGGTTGAAGCGTGATGAGATTATTAAATGGTACGGTTCAAAATCGCGATATATAAATTCTCATGACACCTACGAGGTGGTAAAATAAAAAATGCCCCGAATATTCGGGGCATTTTTT
>DAORIK010000184.1:0-3818 GCA_035438465.1 Chitinophagales bacterium
TATTGCATAATTCATTGTTTTGTACTTATCTTTGTATCATCAATTACTTGGTAAAATAAATAAATAACAAACAATAAAATAAATCACATGAACAATCTAATTATCGCAGCTTTGACATTTGTAATGTTACCTGCATTCGCCACCAACGCTTCTGCAAAAAATACAAGAAACTGCAGAGTAGAAAAAAATGAAATCGTTGTAGAAAAAATGAATTTCACAGACGATATCGTAAAATATACAGAAACGGAAAATGAATCAGCTTCTGTAGATGTTGACTACATTATTGAAGAAAACGGAAAAGCATATATCACTTACATTAACAGTAACAGTGATCAAGCGAAGAATGAAGTCGTAAAATTTATTGAAAGTGCTTCTTACAACTTTAATCCGATTCCGGGAAAAGTTTACTCCATGAAACTTTCTTTAAATAAATAAAATTCAATAATCCGATAACTAATAATTAACTAATTTAATAAATATGACAACACCATCATCATCAGCGTTTAGTATTGAAAATACAAAAGTGCAAATGCGAAAAGGCATCCTGGAGTTTTGTATACTCGGTATCATATCACGCGGCGAAGTATATGCTTCTGATATTTTAGATGCATTGAAGAACGCAAACATGTTAGTAGTGGAAGGAACAGTTTATCCTTTACTAACCAGATTAAAGAATGCAGGATTGCTAACTTATGAATGGAAAGAATCCACATCCGGACCACCGCGAAAATATTTCACCTTAACTACAGAAGGAATTACTGCCTTCGATGAGTTAAAACAAACCTGGAATGAACTTTCAGATGCAGCAGATGCAGCAACTCATTATCAAAAAAATGAAACCAATTCAATTTAAATTTTAAAAACTATAAATCAACTAAACAATAAAATAAAACGTCATGATAAAGACATTCAATATAAATCTGGCAGGACAAATCTTCAATATTAATGAGGATGCGTACGAACATTTATCCGGCTATTTCAGTTCACTTCGCTCATTTTATGCCAACGAAGATGACAAAGATGAAATTATCCGCGATATAGAAGCTCGTTTTGCAGAACTTTTTCTGGCAAAAGGGAAAAATTACATTGTCACTAAAGAAGATACAACAGAAGTTGTAAATATGATGGGCAATCCTCAGGAATTTGATGAAGAAAATAAACAACAAACAACTTCATCAAGAGCAGATACTAATGCTAGTGCTGCAAATAATACCAGTATCGGGAAAAAACTATACAGAGATTTTGATGCAGGATTAATTACAGGTGTGTGCGCCGGTCTTAGTGCCTATTTTGGAATCAATGACGCTATCTGGGTACGATTGTTGTTTATTGGCTTGACTATTTTGGGTTTTGGTTCACCTATCTTAGTTTATATCATTCTAAGTATCATCATGCCGAAAGCTGAAACAGCTGCTCAAAAATTAGAAATGAAAGGAGAAGCCATCAATTTATCTAATATTGTAAAGAGCATCAATGACGAACCGGTAGATGTAAAATCAAAAGGCATCTTCAATAAAATTATTTCTTTTATAGGTGCTGGAATAATGCTCTTCTTTAAATTTCTTTTGTGGATTGGAATTGCCTGCGCAATACTAATTGGAGGGTTACTCATTTTTGGTTTATTTATTGCCTTAATTGCAGTATCAATAATAGCAATTTTTGGAATACCGGTAGCGAATAGTTATTATTTCAACAATTCATCTGATGGCTGGTTCTTCGGCATAGGCGGCTTATTGGTTTGTATAATACCCATTATATTTGGTATCGTAGCCTTAGTACACGTGCTTTCCAAAAAATCAAAACCATTAAGAAAACAAATCGTATTTCCATTGGCAGGCTTATTTCTTTTTGGGTTGTTGTTATTAAACATCAGCGGTTATCATGCTAAAAAATTAATTAGTGAGAAAAAGAAAATAAATCAAACATTTCCATTAAACTATGCTTATAAATCAGACACCCTGCAATTAACTATAAATCCGACAATAAGGGATGAAGACTATGACAATGTGAATATAAATGGTATCGGTGATTTAATGAATTTTATTGCAGACCACGGTGAAAAGTTCTTTCCGGTGGAAATAGAAATTTTCCCAAGTGCTACCGATTCATTTACTGTAGTGAAAGAATTCTCTGCATATGGAAATAATGATAAAGAAGCTATTGAAAATGCTACTACATTCACACATTCCATTTCACAAATCAACAATAAACTGATTATCGATCCTTATATTCAGTTTGAAAACAGTAAAATAAAATTCAGAAATCAGAAACTGAAAATTAAAGTGTTTGTGCCGGAAGGTAAGATTATCCGTTGGGATGAACGTACTGAAAAATATATGGACGAAAGTAAATTAGCCATCAACTGGGATAATATAAAAGGTATGACTCCGCCGATTCCACCACTGCCGCCATTACCACCCAATGCAAATCACAAAATTGAAATTAAAACAAGCAAAAATGGTGATAGCAGTTCTTCCAAAATAGTAATCAATATTGATTCTGATAACAGCGATGTAAATGCAGCTTTAGATAAAGCACAGGAAAAACTGGATGAAGCCAGACAAAGACTCGAAGAAGAGCAAATAAATTTTGAAGATTCAATAGAAGATATTTTTGACAGAAGAATGTCTCGTGAACATTATATCTTCAAAATGGTGAACGGCGAATTAATTGCTATCGACTAAATATTAAAATGTGTTAACGGCAGGCAACTTTGTAAGATGTTGCTTGTCTTTAAGACAAATAAAATTAAAAATCGAAAACTGAACTTGAAACTTATTTAATAAAATAATCTAAACACTTTAAAAACAATTATCACATGAAAAAGTTATCACTTTTGATAGCAGTGGGCATCGCTTGCTCCATAGCTATCGCAAAACCAACCGTAAATGTTTCTCAATTTGAAACGTACTCTCAACAGATGCAGGATTTATCTGCCAAGTACATTACAGCAAAACAGTTTGACAACGCAAACAAAACAATTGATGCCTGGTTAAACACTTACAACGCATTGTCTGACAAAGACAAAGAAAGTTACAACGCTGTTTATGCTACCATCATGTATAACCGTGCTTGTGCATGTACTCAAAGAAATGAAATGTATCAGGCATTAAAATCATTGAAAGAGGCAGTAAAAGCAGGCTTTACAAACAAAGAACAAGCTGAAAATGACCCGAATTTAACTGCGTTAAAATCGTATGATGAATTCAGTAAAATTTTAAAATCTATCAAAGCCTGACAGTTTTGGTTTAATTCTTGAAGTTAATAATGTTAACCTGTCCTCCATTCGGCGGACAGGTTTTTTTTATTGCCATTCCCACGAAAGTGAGAATCTCCTGTTTTAATGTTTATGAGATTTCCTATTACAAGGGAATGACGAATTATTCGTACCTTTACATCAAACAATACCAATGGATATTTTCGTAGGCAGCCTTCCGTTTAAAGTAAATGAAAAAAAATTAAAAGAATTATTTGAACCCTATGGAGAAGTAGAATCCGTGAAAATTATTATCGATAAAATTACACGTCAAAATAAAGGTTTTGGGTTTGTAGTAATGCCGAATGCTGCCGAAGCCAATGCCGCTATCAAAGCACTCGATGGCATCGAATTAATGGACAGATTAATCATTGTCAGCAAATCCGAAGAAAAGAAACCCGAACCTAAGCGAAAGAAAAATTTCGGAAAAGGCGGCACCAATTTCAAAGGCGATTTCGATAAAACTAAAAAAGAATTTCCGGGTAAAAGTGGCTTTCAAAAAAGTTCTTCACGCGGTGCAGCACGCAGCAATCCTAAAGGCGGTGGAAGAAGAGGCAGGTAA
>DAORIK010000185.1:0-3791 GCA_035438465.1 Chitinophagales bacterium
TCCTTCCAATAAAGTGGCAGAGTTGATTCAAAACATGCATTTTGACGACAGAACTGCTTTGTTAAGTGAGCTAACCAGCGAATCTGTAAAAAAACTCGTCTTATTTTTACCGCATGCAGACAGAATAGAAACACTTGCCTTGCTGGGCTATCCCGAAGACAGTGTTGGCCGGTTAATGAATCCGGATTATATTGAAGTAAAAAGTCATTTCACCGTTCAGGATGCTTTAAACAAAATCCGGAAACTCGGCAGAAACATCGAAAACATCAACTTTATTTACATTATTGATGAAAATGAGAAACTCATTGATGATATCAACTTAAAAGAATTGCTCATCGCCGCTCCTGAAACAAAGCTGAGCGATATTATGGACCAAAAATACCTGGCGTTACATGTAAACGACGATCAGGAACACGCAACTCAGGTATTCAGAAAAAATAATCGCGCAGTACTTCCTGTTATAGATGATGGCGGCATTTTGCTCGGTATTGTTACCATTGACGATATCTTACGGGTGGAAAGTGAAGAAGCAACGGAAGATATACAAAAAATCGGGGGTACGGAGGCATTGGATGAGCCATACATGAATACTTCATTTTTCGAGCTGATAAAAAAACGTGCTCCGTGGCTTGTTATTTTATTTTTAGGGGAAATGTTTACCGCTTCGGCTATGGCTTTTTTTGAAGATGAAATTGCAAAAGCCGTAGTGTTGGTATTATTTATTCCATTGATAATTTCAAGTGGCGGTAATTCAGGCTCTCAGGCTTCTACCCTGATTATACGTGCTATGTCATTAGGAGAAATTACTTTTGAAGACTGGTGGCGTGTTATGCGCAGAGAAATACTGAGCGGATTAGTATTAGGAAGTATACTCGGAAGTATAGGTTTTTTACGAATCATTATTTGGAATTCGATTAACCCGATTTACGGTGAACATTTTATCTTAATTGGATTAACCGTTGCTATAACCTTATTATTTATTGTTTTATGGGGGACTTTATGTGGTTCTATGTTGCCTATTTTATTAAAGAAAATGGGATTTGATCCTGCAACATCTTCTGCTCCTTTTGTTGCTACGTTGGTCGATGTAACCGGTCTGGTCATTTATTTTGCAGTAGCATCTTTAATACTGAGCGGAACACTGTTGTAGTTTTGAATGATGAGTTTTGTATTATGAGTTGGAGATAAAGAAGATACTAAAATCTAAATACTAAGTACTAAATACTAATATGTCTCACGAGCATCATCATCATAAATCAATAGTACTTACCAATGTAAACAATGCATTTATTGCAGGAATTATATTGAACATGTTGTTCGTTTTTGTACAAGTAGGTGTTGGTATTCATATTCGTTCTTTGTCGTTAATATCTGATGCCGGTCATAATTTTGCGGATGTAGCGAGTCTGGTATTATCATTGATTGCATTTAAATTACATAGTATAAAAGCAACCAGAAAATATACCTACGGTTATCGTAAAACTTCTATTATTGTTGCACTGATAAACTCTATTATATTATTGATTTCGATTGGCATTATTTGTTATGAAGCCATTATTCATTTAATGCATCCGGTAGCCTTACCGGGCAAAACGATAGCATGGGTTGCACTGGCAGGTGTATTTGTCAATGGTATTTCTGCCTTCTTTTTTTTTAGAAATAAAGACAGCGACCTGAATATAAAGAGTGCGTTTTTACATCTGGCAGCAGATGCTTTGATTTCACTGGGCATTGTTGTTGGCGGCATCATAATTTATTTTACAAACTGGTATCGTATCGATTCCTTATTAAGTCTTATCATAGCCGTTGTTATTTTATACAGTACCTGGAATTTACTGACCGACAGTCTTAAACTTTCTTTAGATGGTGTTCCTCAAAATATCAATGTAGATGCTATACAGGATGCGGCATTACAAATAAATGGTATTCTGAACATTCACCATTTGCACATTTGGGCAATCAGCACATCGGAAAATGCATTAACTGCGCATGTTTTATTAAATAAAGATGTAACGATAGAAGCTGAGCAACAAATAAAACAAGCATTAAAGCACGCTTTATTACACCAAAACATTCATCATATTACTATTGAAACAGAAAGAGAAGGTATTCCCTGCTCTGCATTAGAGTGTTAAGTCTTATCTCTTATTTTTTTGGTAATATTCAAAAGTGTATCTTCGCACCGCAAAAAAATATCTCAACATCAAATCATCAAATTAAATATATGGGGTTACAATGTGGCATAGTAGGCTTACCAAACGTAGGAAAATCAACTTTATTCAACGCTGTTTCTAACAATGCGAAGGCACAGGCAAGCAATTATCGCTTTTGTACCATTGAACCAAATGTAGGTTTGGTAGACGTTCCGGATGACAGGCTGAATAAGCTTGCAGAAATCGTACAACCAAATCGAATTGTGCCAACTACCATTGAATTTGTAGACATTGCAGGTTTAGTAAAAGGTGCTTCCAAAGGAGAAGGATTAGGTAATAAATTTTTGGCAAATATCCGTGAAGTAGATGCTATTATACATGTAATACGATGTTTTGAAGATGAAAACATTTTGCGCGAGGAAGGTGCCATTAATCCGATTGGCGACCGTGATATTATTGATACCGAGCTGCAGCTGAAAGATCTGGAAAGTGTGGAGAGAAAAACACAGCGCATCCAAAAACAGGCAAAAGTGAGCGGTGATGCAAAAGCCAAGCATGAATATGATGTATTAATGCAATGCCAGCAACATCTAAGCGATGGTAAAAACATTCGTTCACTAAATTTTTCTAAAGAAGACAGAGCCATTTTCGCTGATTTGTGTTTCCTTACGGATAAACCGGTATTGTATGTTGCCAATGTAGATGAAGCCTCTATTTTAACAGGCAATAAATATTCCGAAGCATTAAAGAAGGCTGCGGAAGAAGAAGGTGCGGAAGTAATTATTTTAAGTAATTCCGTAGAAGCACAGATTTCTGAAATGGAAGAGGAAGACAAAGTACTCTTTCAGGAAGAATATGGCTTAACAGAGCCTGGTTTAAACCGACTCATACGCTCTGCTTATAAACTACTGAACCTTATTACCTATTTTACAGCGGGCGTACAGGAAGTGCGCGCCTGGACCATACACGAAGGATGGAAAGCGCCTCAGGCAGCCAGTGTGATTCATACAGATTTTGAAAAAGGGTTTATTAAAGCAGAAGTTATTGCTTATAACGACTATTTGCAATTCAAATCAGAAGCAGCTTGCCGGGAAAACGGTAAATTGCGTATTGAAGGTAAAGAATATGTTGTAAAAGATGGTGATGTAATGCATTTCAGGTTTAATGTATGATAGAGTAAATAGTGATTAGTAATTAGTGATGAGTAATTATTACTACTTTCTTTCGAGATTAAAAATTTGTTTGTATCTTTGACACTCAATAATTCATTAATTCTAAAATTTAACAATTAATCATGGGACGTGGTGATAAAAAAACAAGAAAAGGTAAAATTTTTGCGGGTTCTTTCGGCAAATCAAGACCACATAAAGTTGCGGCAAAAGTTACACCTAAAAAAGCAGTAGCAGAAGCAAAACCAAAAAAAGCAGCTGCAAGCAGAAAAACTAAAGCAACTGCTACAGAAACTCCAGCAGCAGAATAATTTACATACAACTTGTATTTATCATACCTCACATAATTGTGAGGTATTTTTTATTAATCCTGAATGATCTCAGCATCTTCATAAAAACAAATCCATACAGTAGTGTATAACAATGCCATCATTATAAATTCTTGCAATTCCATAGTTTTAGTTTTGAG
>DAORIK010000186.1:0-3750 GCA_035438465.1 Chitinophagales bacterium
AAAGGAGCGAAGAGAGCCGGATTGGAAATAAAAGTAATTCATATTTGTGACCTTAATTTCAATCCTAATTTACAATATGGTTATCAGAAAAGAACGGATTTAGAACAGGATTTACTCGATGCACAGGAAATGATAAAATGGGCAAATCATCTTGTATGGGTTTATCCTGTTTGGTGGGCTTCTTATCCTGCTATTATGAAAGGATTTTTAGACAGAACATTTTTACCGGGTTTTGCATTTGCGAAAAGAGAAAATTCTGTTTGGTGGGACAAATTATTAATAAATAAATCTGCGAGAATTATATCCACACTCGATCAGCCTTCGTGGTATTACTGGTTGGTTTACAGACAACCAAGTACAAACGCAATGAAAAAATTAACGTTGGAATTTTGCGGGATTAAACCTGTAAGAGTTACAACTATTGGACCAATACGATTGTCTAAAGAAAGTTACAGAAAAAATTGGCTGGAAAAAATTGAAACATTGGGATACAAAGGTGAGTAGTATATCAATAACTATAATAATTTATGACACAGGAACAAACAAATAGCTTAATAGAACACGGCGCAAGACGTTATATAATTACGATAACAGTAGTGTTGTGTACGTTGTTAGAATTGATAGATACAACAGTAGTAAATGTAGCAACAAACACTTTAATGGGAAATTTGGGTGCAACACTTTCGGAAGTAAGCTGGGTAATTGCTGCATATGCGATTGCCAACGTTATTGTTGTGCCGATGAGTGGTTTTTTATCTTCTTTTTTTGGCAGAAAATATTATTTTGCCGGTTCAGTTGCCATCTTCACATTTGCCTCATTGATGTGCGGTTTATCCGGTTCAATATGGACACTCGTATTCTGGCGTTTTATACAAGGCATTGGCGGTGGTGCTTTATTTGCGACTTCACAAACCATATTAAAAGAAATCTATCCGCCGGAAAAAATCGGAATGGCCATGGCTATGTTTGGAATGGGAGTTATTGTTGGCCCAACAATTGGTCCGTATTTAGGTGGTTATTTAGTCTATAACTATTCATGGCCGGTTATTTTTTATGTTAATATACCCATAGGAATTATTGCCGTTTATCTTACCTTAAATTTTATTCGGGATAATCCGTTTGAAAAGAAAACAGACTCAAGTGTTGACTGGCTCGGAATTATCTTATTGATTGTCGGTATCGGTTCTTTGCAGTTAGTATTGGAGCAAGGTGAGCGTAATGATTGGTTTGAATCGCAGTATATAGTAACTTTTACGATTGCAGCTGTTGCGGGCATTATAGGATTTATCATTAGAGAACTAACTGCAAAAAACCCAATAGTAGATTTACGTGTATTGGCAAAAGGAAATGTAGCCATAGCTACTATTATGAATTTTATTTTAGGATTCATTTTATTTGGAAGCGTATTTATTTATCCTATTTATATGCAGGCATTTTTAGGATTTACAGCTCAAATGTCAGGTTCGATGTTTATACCCGGTGCTTTGCTGAGTGGTATGCTGATGCCTGTAGTGGGCGGTTTATTGTCGAAAGGAACACCTCCAAAATTTATGATAATATTTGGCTTCTCCATTACGGCAATATTTGTTTATTGGTCATCTTTTATTTTTACAACCAATACAGGAACGGAGGCAATGTTCTGGCCATTAATGGTAAGGGGTTTGGGAATGGCATTCTTATTTGTTCCGCTCTCAGGTCTTACACTCGGCGGTTTAAACGGAAAGGATGTAGGACAGGCATCAGGGATTTCCAATATGATACGACAAATAGGCGGATCTATGAGTGTGGCTATTATTGGTGTATTGAATGAAACATTAAGTGCCGAGCACAGAGCCAATATTTTGCAACATGTAACACCAGATAATCCATTATTAAACGAGCGACTGAATATGATGAAATCAGGCTTACTGTCTGCTACAACAGATGCTGATAAAGCAGCACAACAAGCACTTGCTTTTTTAAATTTTTCGGTAAATAAACAAGCAGCAATTTTAAGTTATATTGATATTTTTCATTATCTCACCATATTTATTATAATAGCTGTTCCTTTGGTATTGTTTGCAAAAACATACAAACTCAATCCGGGAAGTATAAATGAAGGACACTAAATTTTTTGGGAGTGATTAAAAAAATAATTACCATACAATGCCATCTGCATTGTACACATCGTAAAAATAACCGATTTTAATTTGAGAGTAATCTATCCATTGGCTCCAGGTGTTGTTTTTTCTAAGACTGTTTAACGTATTAAATCCATTCATGGCAACCTGCACACGTTGAGTAGCATTGGCTAAATTGTTTACATTCGCCGGAATATGTATCATATATCCTTTGTTCGCTTCCAGTGTTCTATTTGTTCCAATGAAAATATCACCAAAGAATACAAATTTATGCCCGGTCATTTGTATCATCACTTTATCAAGATTGGCAAATTGCTGCATCATTGGTTTATCCCACATGGGTTGTAAAATATAAATCTGTTCATGCGCACCAAATTGAATAGCTGCCGCCGTCTGAATGTCCATAAATTTGGTGCAATCACCGGCTTTTAAAGCACTTTCCGCCTGTTCCTGTAATCTAAATCCTTCTCTCGCTTCCTCTGTTAACCAAGATTCATTTTTTATATTTCCTGCACCACGTTTTCTGTTTAAAATTCCGAGAGAACCAATATCTGTCAGTACATCCAATTGTCCTTGTATTAATATTTGGGAAGATTCCATCATGGCGTTGGAAACATCTGTACCGCCAAAGGGAATATGAATATTGTTTCTCTGCAGTACATCTCGTGCCATTAAGGCCAGCACTAAACCAGAACGCACTTCGTTGGCGGCAAATACTCCAAGTTGTGTCCACATAAATTCCGGATATTTTCGTTGCAGGGCATCATAGCTCATTAATACAAATGCATTTTTTGCCAAAATAATTTTAGGTTCAGAACCGTAATAAAAAATGGCGGCTTTTTGTGTTACGATGTCAGCATGCTGCAGAAAGTTTGACCTTATTTCATTGTAATTGGCATGAATGGAAAGTGTGGTATCAATAGTGGACGAAAGCGCATCTACATCATTGGCAATACTTCTGATTTCGTTCAGCAACTGCCGCTCGGCTGCTGAGACTTGTATGGAATCGTGAGATAAAGGCTCCAAAGATTGTAAGAAAGAATTTCTCTGTTGAGCATCTATACATGCGGATGGCTGAGTCTCTTTCTTGCATTGTGAGAGGCTGATTATTAAGACAATGAAGAGTAAGGTTCTGAAAAATCGCATCCTGCTTATTTGAGTCAATATTACTAAAAATATGAAAGATAAAAAAATGTGCAATCGCGCTACGATTTATCTTGGTACGATACAACTTCATATAATTTTTATTTCTTACTTTTGATTCTTATTACTTACCACTTATTACTTTCAACTTTATAATATGCAATATACCGCCGAAATAAACGTCATGCCACTTAAAGAGCTTTTGGACCCACAGGGAAAAGCAGTGGAAAGCAGTTTAAATAAAATAGGTTTTCTTGCAACGAATGTAAGAATAGGAAAACATATTACACTGAAAATTGAAGCCGACTCAAAAGAAAGTGCCACCTCGCAGGTGGAAGATGCCTGCAAGAAATTACTGCATAATCCGGTGATGGAGTATTATGAGTTTGTGGTGACGGAATAGTTTATTTTCCTATAAAAGATTTCAGTTTTTCCAAATCTAACTTGTCTTCAAAATCTTTAAATACTTTTTGTGTAACAGCAGCTT
>DAORIK010000187.1:0-3664 GCA_035438465.1 Chitinophagales bacterium
TGTCTTTTTTGGTTACTTTTTTTGACTAAGAAAAAAAGTGACAAAAAGTTGATTTTAATAATCAATAGTTACAAAAAAAGAATTTAAATTACAGTATAACAGTTTAAATAATCAATTCAATATATAGATGCAGAAAATTTCCATAGCCATACACGGCGGCGCAGGCACCATTCTTTCATCAGAAATGAGTGCAGAAAAAGAAGCAGCTTATAAAGAAGCATTGCAGGAAGCCTTGAATATTGGTTATGCTGTTTTGGAAAAAGGTGGTACCGCATTAAACGCAGTTGAACAAGCTGTAATTAATTTGGAAAACTGTCCGTTGTTTAATGCGGCTAAAGGCTCCGTATTTAATGCATTGGGTAAACACGAAATGGATGCTTCCATTATGGATGGAAAAACTACGCTGGCAGGTGCGGTGAGCGGTGTGCATAATATTCAAAATCCGGTAGCATTGGCGCGTCAGGTGATGGAAAAAACAGAACATGTATTGCTTATTTCAGAAGGCGCAATGGATTTTGCTGCATCCATAGGTTTCCCATTTATTGATGATGATTATTTTTACGATGAATACCGCTACCGTCAATGGTTGAAATTAAAAGATTCAGCCAATTTTCAGTTAGACCACAGCGATGTGAAAGATAAAAAATTTGGCACTGTGGGTGCTGTAGCATTAGATATACATGGTAATATTGCTGCTGCTACATCAACGGGAGGGATGACCAATAAAAAGTTTGGAAGAGTTGGAGACAGTCCTATTATCGGTGCCGGAACGTATGCTAATAATAAAACCTGTGCCGTTTCCTGTACCGGCAGCGGTGAGTATTTTTTGCGTGGCGTGGTAGCCTATGATGTTTCCTGTTTAATGGAATATAAACATTTAAGTTTGCAGGAGGCAAGTAAAGAAGTCATCCATCACCGCTTGAAAAGTATGGGTGGCGATGGTGGCTTGATTGCTGTTGATGTACATGGAAATATTGCCATGCCGTTCAATACGGAAGGCATGTACCGTGCAGCAAAAAATAACAGTGGCCATCAGGAAGTGAGTATTTACCTTGATTAATATACAGAAATGAATACAATACATCAATTAGCAGAACAGGCAATCAACAAAATAGAAGACGAGTTAAAACGGTTGAATGCATGGTCGGATGAACCTTTAGCACCCGAAAAATTTATAAATATGGGTGCATTCGGTTCTCATACAATGGCATTCACGCAATGGTTGCAGTTTGTGTTAGTTCCGCGCGTAAAAGATATTGTAGCTGAGCAAGGACAATTTCCTACGCAAAGCAATGTTGCGGCTTTTGCGTATAGAGAATTTGACGGACAAAATGAATTTCAGCCGCTTTGCAAATTATTACAGGAATTCGACGATCTTTTTCATTGTTAAAAAGAAAAACATGTTTCGCATAAAATGCATTGTAAAAAGTGCTTGTATATCAGCGATAATTTTTTGCTTAGAAGAAATAAATAGTTTGATTATAGCAGCAAGATAATTTTGAACAAAAAAAAAGACAAAGTCGATTAAAACCTTGTCTTCCAAATTTGCAGTTTCATCCTTTTTACAGAGATTTATTCTGCTTACTCTCGTTATTTTTCCGCCTTTTGTGTCTGAAAAAATAGTTTTGACACCATTCCACAGCTGAAAGTTTCACATCTGTTACAATGCTTATTTCTTCCACTTCCCTCACTTTGTCGGCATTCAAATAACGTGCTGTAAACATAGTACGTTTTTCAGTATTCCGCTACTTTTTCCGCGTTTGTTTTTGCACATAATTATACAGTAGTTTATGCACATCTTAGATAATATGCAATACACATCAATGCACATCTTTATCAACAGGAGCAACTAAATTTTATAATTTTTCATTGAATAGAATGCTTTGAAAATCAAAAAAAATACCGGAAATAACGGATGTGATAAGCCTATTTTATCGAATCAGGAAGCATAAGTTTCTGAATCTGTAAATGTTTCTTTAAACCTGCTTTTTTACCGTCACCTTAAAATGAGTTTCATCAGTCATTTCTATCCACAGTAAAGCTCTTTTTCCATCTTCCTGTTCGATGATAAAACAAGGATAGATAATTCCTTTTGCTAAATTATCCGTTATGGATGCGAAATGCGAAAAGGAATTTTTGGAAAGGTATCCGGTCATTCTGCTCAAATCCTGATTTGTAATGCATTTGTCAAATTGTTCCCGGTCGAAACTAATAGCATTTATTAAGGTATTGTTTCCGCTCAATTCGTTTGAAATACGATTGTCTTTACTGTTCATCGTGTACCATTCCAGCGTTTTTATTTTATCATTTATCGTTCGGATTAAAACGATATCTAAAGCAGTTTTATTATTAACCGCATCTTGTTCTTCAATGGTTTTTTTAAGGCTGATACTTATGTAAGCACTTTTACCGCTTGCATTCAGTTCGAGCGTAGTTGTAAATACCTCCAGTTTTTGTGCGTTGCAAAAAATAGCAAGTGAGGTAAAAATTAAACTCATAATAAACTTCTGTTTCATAATCTTGGATTTAAGTCTTTTAAAGTTACAAAACTTTATTGAGAGAAGACGTTTGCATCACTGAAACTGTGCAATGCTTTTGCCTTGCATTTTTGCCTTCGGCAATGTGTTTCCACCTGCCGACTGCCAGTCCGTTTAGATTTTTTTATTGTGCTTGACAGGTGACGCTTGCCACGCTGTAGCTATGCTAAGCTAAAACACCTGTCACAGGCGGGGGAGCCAATTCAGAATGGAGGAAATTTTACGCTCAATTAAATAGAGTATATCCATTGTATAACAATTCCCAATTATACCTATTCCCACCCGAAGATATTGAAGAATAATTATAATATTTACTATATTTGATACACCCACAATTGGTGTATTTCTATTTAAATACAATACATGAAACAGGTAATGTTAGTTTTATTTTTAGCGCATTTTATATGCAATGCAAGTAATGACGATTCTATTGCAAAACTAAACATGATAAAATCACAGAAAAAAGAATCTAATAGTGGCGGGGGTAATAAAACCGAAAAAGAACCGTGTGTAAATATTCGTAAAACTATAGATGATTTCACAGGTGAAATTACATTTATTTTTAGCGATAAGGGTAATCAAATATCTTTTATAAAGTACATAAAAAACGGTGTAACAGATTACTATGTATCAATCAGTATAAAAGAAAATGGTATTTACACTGGTAAGGGTGTATATTTTATACTTATGAATGGTAAAAAGATAAACAAACCAAATGAGGATGTTGATTATGATTACAATGATGGTTTCTATACATCTGCTTTTTTTAAGTTATCAAAACAAGATATCGAAATGTTTAAAGAAAGCCCTATAGATAGATTTAAAGCCTATATATCCGAAGGAGCCACATTTGAGCCCGAAGAAACATTTAACAAATTTAAATGCCTATTAAATAAGAAATAAAATTACTACCTTTATTTCCCAGCAGAGTCTCACGTAGTGGACTCTGCGTGTGGATTATATTAAATTTTATTTTTACATCGCAGAGTTATTTTAAAGAAACTCTGCTGAGAAATTCAAATCTTTTTTCTGTACAATAAGCTAATCCTATAAATTCGGAATATCCTTCTTGTTAAACTTATACAAGTGTTCGCTTTCTTCTTCTTTGTATTTCATTACCTGCGCCA
>DAORIK010000188.1:0-3627 GCA_035438465.1 Chitinophagales bacterium
GTAAGCGATGCAGGCAGGTAATATTTTTTATTTTTGAGACTTTGCCATTTCATTTGGAGTACACCAATTACTGCTTCTTTAATGATGCCGCCATGCATTTTGGAAGTACCTGCTTCGCGGTCTTTAAATGTAATCGGCACTTCGATTACCTTTAATTCTGTCAGCCAGACTGCAAATTTCATTTCAATTTGAAAAGCATAGCCCACAAATTTTATTTTATTAAAATTTATTTTCTCCAAAATCTCTTTTCGATAACACACGAAACCGGCAGTTGTATCTTTAATGCGCATACCTGTAACCAAGCGTACATATTTAGATGCAACCCAGGATAAAAACAGCCTGTCAAATGGCCAGTTTACAACTCCGCCACCTTTTACATAACGAGAACCAACAGATAAGTAGGCACCTTTGTTTTCGCAGGCATCCAGTAATTCCAGTAACTTCTCTGGGGGATGAGAAAAATCTGCATCCATTTCAAAAATATAGGAATATCCTTTTTCTATTGCCCATTTGAAACCGGTGATATATGCTGTTCCCAAGCCTAACTTCCCGGTGCGTTCTATCATATGAATTCTGTCAGGAAATTTGTGCATCAGTTCCCTCACTATATTAGCGGTTCCGTCCGGAGATCCATCTTCAATTACTAAAACTTCAAATCTATCCGAAAGATTCAGTGTGTAAGGAATTATATCAGCAATATTTTCCTTTTCGTTGTAGGTTGGTATAATTACAATACAATCTTTCATCAACTACGACAAAAATACACAGAAACTTAGTTAAAATGTTAATGTGTTAACGCTTTTTAATGTTTTGTTCTTGAAGAAAGATGAGCAGATTATAAATTCATTCCACCAAAATTACCCGAACTCATTAATAAGATGACACAGTCGTCTGTCGTTTCTGAATTAATCTTGCTTTTTAAGTCTTCAGCGTCTTTAAATACAATAATACTTTCATCAGCAAATTGCTCTTTAAGCCATGTCTCGTCAAGGTCTTGTTTGTTTTTTATTTTCAACGCTTCTTCATCCAAAAATAAAATACGTATATCTGCTGCATCTAATGAATGTGCATAGTGCTCAATAAAATTTTCCTGCAATGAACTGTAGGTGTGCAATTCAAAAACAGCAATTATTTTTCTGTTTGCATAACGCTCACGCACAGCTTTTACTGTAGCTTTAACTTTACTTGGTGCATGTGCAAAATCTCTGAAGATGGTCAGACGTTTCTTTTTATCATCGTGAATTTTTTCCAGACGTTTTGCTGCCCCCTGAAATGTTTGAAAACTATGTAAGATTTCTATTTCACCTAACCCAATAATTTTCCCGGCTTCAAATGCAGATTTTAAATTGGCGAAATTATGCGAACCGAAAACATTTACAGGGAACTCGTTTTTATTAAACATTAAAATACTTTCATCGTCTATTGTTTTAAATGCAAATGAATGGTATGGAATAAGATGGATAGTTGTGTTTAAATCATTTACCATTTTTTCCAACTCTTTGTCGTCAGCATTATAAATTAAATATCCATTTGGCTGAATACTTAAAATAAATTTCCTGAATGTTTCTAAATATTCGTCAAATGTTGGAAATACATTAATGTGATCCCATGCAATCCCGGAAATAATGGCGATATGCGGATGATAGTGTAAAAATTTACTTCGTAAATCTAATGGAGAAGTCAGATATTCATCTGCTTCAATAACCATCAGTGGGGCTGTTTCAGAAGTCTTCACCATAAAATCAAACCCATCCAATTTTGCACCTACTAAATAATCAAATTCTTTGTTGTTCACTCGTAACATATGCATAATCATCGAAGTGATAGATGTTTTTCCATGACTGCCTGCAACTGCAATACGTGTTTTGTTTTTACACTGTTCAAATACGAATTCCGGAAATGAATATATTTTCAATCCGAGTTCCTGTGCTTTTATTAGTTCGGGATTATCCGCTTTGGCATGCATGCCTAAAATGATGGCATCTATATCACCAGTGATTTTTTCCGGGAACCAACCTACGAGGTCGGGCATTAACCCTAATTTTTCGAGATTTGATTTTGCCGGCTCATAAATGGCATCATCTGAACCTGTTATGGTGTTTCCCTGATTTTTTAAATGGGAGGCAAGTTGATGCATCACAGCTCCTCCAATCGCTATAAAATGAAAATGTTGCATGCCTAAAATTATGCAACACATTTCTACTAAAAAGACAGACTTATACACAATTGAGTACTTAGTTTTTACATTGATTTAATTGAAAGATAATTTTTATTGTGTTAGCGGCATTGACTTTTTACACTAAAAATGAAAATGTATATGTAATCTTAGGTGCGGGTGTTTTAACAACAATAATTCAATATATAAAACATAGAAACAATGTTAATGGACATATAAAAGCCTGGGTATTTCCGTTTTTTCATCCTGATTTTTTGCTGCAGGCAACCTCTGTTACAACAGTTGACAGTCAGTTGTTAAAGTTATTTTTATTTTTTGCAAAAGCCGGAGCGTTTGTGTTCGGGAGTGGTTTGGCAATCGTTCCGTTTTTATATGGCGGAGTAGTAAAAGAATATCACTGGCTGAATGAGAGACAGTTTTTAGATGCAGTGGCAGTGGCGATGATAACACCCGGACCGGTAGTAATTACTGTAGGTTTCATCGGGTATATAGCAGCAGGTTTTAAGGGCGCTGCATTAGCAGCACTTGGTGTGTTTTTGCCTTGTTATCTTTTAACGGTATTACCTACTCCGTATTTTAAGAAAATTGCAAAGAATATTTATATTAAAGCATTTGTAGACGGAGTGACTGCGGCGGCAATCGGTGCTATAGTTGGTGCGGTATTTATTTTAGGGCAACGTTCGATTATTGATATTCCAACAGGATTAATTGCTTTAGTAAGTGCTGTTGTTTTGTATAAATTTAAAAAAATACAGGAGCCACAAATTGTATTAATTGCAGCCTTAGTAGGTTTTTTGCTTAAAAGTTTGATGAATTAAACCAAGTGGTTTTTTCATTAATACTACTATTTCTGAAACCATCTGCAGGTGTTTTATCCGTATAACCTAAATATAAAAATCCCATGATTCTATCCTGTTCTCCAAATCCAAAATAAGATTTCATTTTTGGATGATAACACATGCCGCCGGTACCCCAATACGTTGCAATATTTTTTTCAGCAGCAACAAGTAATATGTTTTGGACAGCGCAGGCAGTTGCCGCTAATTCTTCAATTTCAGGAATGTTGTCACGGTCGCCACGTTTCATTACAATGATAAATAAATGAGATGCCTTATCTGGTTTATGTAATATTGTATCGTATTTCTTTTGTAAGAATTGTTCAGCAGAAGTTTCCTGTTTATACAAACTGGCATGTATCTGTCCGAATTGTTGAACACCTTCTTTCCCGGCAAAAACAATAAAACGCCAGGGCTCTGTTAAACCATGTGTGGGAGCCCAGTTTGCGGCGGCTAATAATTCATTTATATCACTCTCATGAATAATAGTTCCGTTAAACTCTTCAGGTTTTACAGTTCTTCTCTTTTTTATTATGTCAGATATATTCATTGTGGAGAATAAATAAGCAACTGCAAAGTAAATAATTTCCTCTTAATACAATAATGTCTTTATTT
>DAORIK010000189.1:0-3522 GCA_035438465.1 Chitinophagales bacterium
TTTCATTTTATTCTCGACCAAGTCTCCGAAAATTTCAGAAACCTCAAGGAGCAATTGTAACCTGTAATGGTAAGTGTTCCGTCAGTATTCAATTTAAATTTTCCGCAAAAATACCTGCCGTTTCGGTAAGCGGTGGCATCTTCAAAATAACCTGTTACCACATTGTACTTAGCATTCCACAAGGTTCTGCCACCTATAATTGGTAAGTTTCGTTTTGCAGCATCAGGGTTTTTTACATCTAATTTTGGATTACCATTTTCATCCAATTCTTTTCGCGCCCACAATAATTTTGCTTCGTATGTATTACCTGTTTTATAAATTTCTACTTTGCAATCTTTTTTACTGCAGGTCCATATGCCTTCCACTTTTGGTGCTTCGTTTGCTATCAATAATTGAGCAACAAAAGATAATATGCAGGAAAATAGCAGTTTCATTTGAAACTAAAAATACCACTAATAATTGATTTTAAAAACCACATAGACACATAAGCTTTATTTGCATTTCTATGTAAAGATTTATCTTCTTTGTATTTCTTTTTCAAACAAAAAATGATTAAGAGTTACATTAGAAATCTTCGATTTACACAGCATTCTATGTATCTATGTGGTTAGATTAAACAGATTGCCACGCTTCACTTTGTTACGCTCGCAATGACGTTTACCTCAATTCTTCTTTCAAAAACTGACCGGTGATGCTTTTATTATTTTTAGCAATCTCTTCAGGCGTTCCTGTTGCCACAATTTCACCACCGCCACGACCACCTTCAGGGCCTAAGTCCACCACATAGTCAGCTACTTTTATCACATCTAAATTGTGTTCAATTACTACAACCGTATTGCCTTTGTCTACTAATTTCTGCAATACATCTAACAATACACGTATGTCATCAAAATGCAAACCTGTAGTCGGTTCATCTAAAATATAAATTGTTTTTCCGGTGTCGCGTTTGCTTAACTCTTCTGACAATTTTACACGTTGTGCTTCACCACCACTTAAGGTGGTAGCTGCTTGTCCTAAGCGCACATAGCCTAACCCAACATCATTCAATGTTTTTACTTTATTGTGTATTGACGGAATATGTTCAAAAAAATGAAGTGCTTCTTCAATCGGCATTTCCAATACATCGTAGATACTTTTGCCTTTGTATTTAATGTCGAGCGTTTCGCGGTTGTAACGTCTTCCTAAGCATTTCGGGCATTCCACATACACATCCGGTAAGAAATTCATTTCAATTAATTTCATACCGCCGCCCTGACATTCTTCACACCGACCGCCGGTAACATTAAATGAAAATCGTCCTACTTTATATCCACGGATTTTCGCTTCAGGAATATTCGCATATAAATTCCGGATTGCATCGAACATTTTCACATACGTCGCCGGATTGCTGCGTGGTGTTCTTCCAATAGGAGATTGGTCTATCTCAATAACTTTATCAATATTTTCTAAGCCTTCGATGCTTTTATAGGGCATCGGGTTGAAGGGTGAACGATAAATATGCTGATTTAAAATCGGATACAATGTTTCATTTATTAAAGTAGATTTTCCTGAGCCGGAAACGCCTGTAATGCAAGTGAACGTTCCTAAAGGAATCTCAAGCGTTACATTCTTTAAATTGTGTCCCGTTGCTCCTTTTAATTTTAAAAATTTACCATTTCCGCTTCTTCTTTTCTTCGGAAGTTCAATGGCTATTTTACCGGCGAGGTATTGTGAAGTGGTGGTATTAAACTTGATAAAATCTTTTGGAGTGCCCTTTGCTACTACCTCACCGCCATGCAAACCGGCTTTTGGACCAAGGTCTAAAATATAATCAGATGCCAGCATGATGTCTTTATCATGTTCTACTACAATTACCGTATTACCGATATCACTTAAATTGCGCAATGCTTTTATCAACCGCTGATTGTCTCGCTGGTGCAGGCCGATACTTGGCTCATCCAGAATATAAGTGATGCCCATTAGTTGCGAACCGATTTGTGTTGCTAACCGGATGCGTTGCGATTCCCCACCGGATAAGGTGCCTGTTGGTCTGTTTAAGTTTAAATAATTTAATCCGACATTCAATAAAAAACCGATTCTGTCCTGTAGCTCTTTAATAATATCTTTTGCAATGATGTTTTGATTCTTTGATAATTTTTTGTCGAGTTGATTTACCCAGTTTTCCAGTTCATTCAAATCGAGTTGCGCTATTTCTGCAATGTTTTTATTATCCAGTTTAAACCACAATGACTCTTTCTTTAAACGAGTTCCGTTACATACATCGCAATGCATTTCGCTTACGTAATTTTCCGCCCAGTTGCGCAGGGCATCACTGGAAGTTTCTGTAAACGATTTATTGATTTGATTGATGACACCATCATACGATAAGGTCCAGTGTGTATTTGTAGATTTTCGTGTTGGATTCTCTTTTGCTTCTACTTTTATTTTTTCATCGGTACCATATAAAATAACATCCAAACATTCTTTTGGTAATTTGTTAATGGGTGTTTTTATTGTGACTTTATACCAACTTAAAATTTGCTGAATGATTTTATAAGTATAGGTTTCTCGATATTCGCCCAGCGGAACTATACCTTGTTCTATAATCGATTTTGTGTCATCCGGAATGACCTTGTTGTAATCTGCTGTTTTAATAACGCCAAGTCCTTTACATGTTGGACAAGAACCATATGGTGAGTTGAACGAGAATGTATTCGGTGAAGGTTCTTCATAAGAAATACCGGTAGTCGTACACATCAGGGTTTTACTATAAGTGGCTACTTTACCATTCTCCAGATTTTCAATAAATAATAATCCTTTTCCTTCTTTCAAAGCTTTTGCTATCGACTCTCGTAAACGTTGTACATCTTTCTTATCAACTTTTACTCTGTCTATGACCGCTTCAATATCGTGAATTTTGTAGCGGTCTACCTGCATCTTTGGTTGGATTTCCTGTGTCTCGCCGTCCACTCGGACGCGCAGATAACCTTGCTTGCGTATATCTTCAAACAATTCACGGTAATGCCCTTTTCGACCACGAACCAAAGGAGCTAAAATGGAAATTTTTTTGTCCTGAAATTTTTGGAGAATATCTTCAATGATTTGTTCTTCGGAAAAACGCACCATTTTTTCACCGGTGTTATAAGAATATGCTTCCCCAATGCGCGCATACAATAAACGCAGGAAATCATAAATTTCTGTAGTGGTACCTACCGTACTTCTCGGATTACGGTTGGTAGTTTTTTGTTCAATAGAAATGACAGGAGATAACCCGGAAATTTTTTCTACATCCGGGCGTTCCATGCTGCCTAGAAACTGACGTGCATAAGAGCCGAAACTTTCCATATAGCGGCGTTGTCCTTCCGCATAAATCGTATCAAAAGCTAAAGATGATTTTCCGCTGCCGCTCAAGCCTGTTATCACCACAAACTGATTGCGAGGAATATGCACATCAATGTTTTTCAAGTTATGCACTTTCGCGCCATATACATTGATATGGGTGATTTCTTCTTCTGCAATTTTTGGAAGTGGTTTGACAGTCAT
>DAORIK010000190.1:0-3498 GCA_035438465.1 Chitinophagales bacterium
TGAAATTGTTTAAAGTTATTAGTACCTTTCTGATAGTACTCTTTTTTATTTCACAAATATTTATTTATATGTCCATCTTCAAAACGGAACAACAAAAATATACGGTCATAAAATCAGACCCTGATTTTGAAATCAGGTTTTATCCTTCGGCAACCTTAGCCACCATTCAGATGAATGTAAAATCATACAAGGAATTATCGAATTCCGGGTTCCGTACACTGGCGGGATATATATTCGGCGGGAATGAATCCCGTAAAAACATCTCAATGACGGCTCCGGTGCACATGAATATTAAAGATACCGGTTCCAGTATGAGTTTTGTAATGCCGGAGCAGTATACTACAGAAAACTTACCAAAGCCCAATAATACTGATATAGTACTCACCAGGTCTGAAGATGAATATGTCGCTGTTGTTACATTCGGAGGCTACTCTTCTGATGAAAAAATTAAAGCAAATACCGAAAAACTTATTTCTCTATTACAAAAAAATGGTATTGCGCATAAGGGAAATTTCCGCTACTTAGGCTATAATCCGCCTTATCAGCTTTTTGGAAGAAGAAATGAAATTATTGTCACTGTAGACTGGAACAATAAATAAACTGCTACAAATTCGCAGGGCAACCGTACGATTTGTTAGTGCCAAATTCCTGGTTGTTAATGACAATTCTGTCTATATGTTTGGCTGCTTTCGCCAGACAAACAATAATACCTTTGCTGGTTTTCGTTTGCCCGGGTTTGTATACATCATTTACCATTGCCTGTGTTTCTTTAAATACTGGTGTAAGCTTTTCCGGTTGCGCCGGTTCCATCATGTTGTATATAGAGCCAAACGATAATGGATATTGGGAAACAAAAGGCTTATAACCGGTTTCAGTGCCAAACATTTTTATAGAAACAAACAAAGCATCTGTAGCTGTGGAACCTAATTTTATTTCAGAAGAAGTAGTATTGGTTGCTTTTATTTCCACTTCAGCCAATTCATAGGCAAAGCGCTGTGAAACATCATCCGGAATAACTACTGCCACACCTCTTGGAATCGAAAAACGATTGAGTTTTACAATCGTTACTTTCATTCCGTTATTCAGTAAAACTTCGTTTGGTGTGTTTTGGTAAGTATAATCCTTGGTATCACTGGTAAAATTTGCGTAAAATATTGAATCCGCTGCCCGCTTCTCCGCTTTTAAATCCCGTGGTGGTAGCGGCAGAACCGCATTCTTTTTATTGTCACCGCCTTTAACAACTACTATTCCTAAAAGAAATACGCTAATCATGCATATAGGAAGTAAGAATTTTTTCATTTCTTTTCTTTATTTTTTATTCAGAAAGTTAAATATAGAAGCAAGTTACAAAAAATTGATAAATCAACTTGCTTATCTTCGTATAATTAAACAAAATCTATGCCGAATCTGCCTGCTCTGTTTCGTTTATCTTTACTAATCTTTTATCCGTTTTTTGCTTTTGCTCAGGAAGATCTGCTACTAACAAAAATAAAAGGAATAGCTAAAGAAGCCAAAGGGAAAGTATCTGTATCCGTATTATGTATCGAAGACAGAAAATCAGTTACTTACTATGGCGATGAACCTTGTGTAATGCAAAGTGTATTCAAATTCCCGATTGCACTGGCAATTTTAGACAGAATAGACAAAGGAGAATTTTCTTTACAGCACAAAATTCATATCACGCCGAAAGAAATGATAAAAGATACCTGGAGCCCCATGCGTGATTCTTTACCGGATGGAAATATAAATGTGACGTTTGAAAACTTATTGAAATACATGGTATCGCAGAGCGATAATATTGCCTGCGATGTATTACTGCACCATTTAGGCAAACCAAAAGTCGTTGAAAAATATATACGTAAACTGGGCATTGAAGATTTTACGATGAAATACAATGAAGTCGGTATGCACAAAAAATGGCAAAATCAATATCAAAATACCTGCTCACCAAATGCAATGGCACAATTACTGGATAAATTTTATCATGTAAATATCCTTTCTGATACCAGTACAAGATTTTTGTATAAAATGATGATAGAAACATCTACAGGAAAAAATCGAATTGTAAAATTATTACCACCGGAAACTATTGTCGCTCACAAAACCGGAACTTCCGATGCCAAAGATGGCATGACTGCTGCCATAAATGATGTTGGAATTATTACGTTGCCTAATGGTAAGCACATTGCACTTGCTGTTTTTGTAACGGATGCTTATGCAGATCAAACAGTTCTGGAAAGTATAATAGCCCGGATTGCAAAAGCTGCCTTTGATGAGTTTAATAAATAAGATTTTAACCTAATCTTATTACAGCATCTTAATAACTTTTATGGTTTAATTTTTGCCTTTTGCCTTTTGCCTTTTACCTTTGTATATGCATTCCAAAATTCTCATTTTTGACTTCGGTTCTCAATACACCCAATTAATTGCCAGAAGAATCCGTGAGTTGAATGTTTATTGTGAAATTCATCCCTACAACAAACTATCTGTTTTAGAAAAAAAGGATTTTAGCGGTATCATACTTTCAGGCTCCCCGTTTTCTGTTTTACAGGAAGACGCCTTACAATTTCCGGTAAAAGAAGTGATTGCCACCTACGAGGTGCCGCTTTTAGGGGTTTGCTATGGTGCACAATACATGGCACATATTTTTGACGGTAAAGTGGAACGTTCCACTAAAAGAGAATACGGCAGGGCAAATCTGGATTTTATTGAGCCAAGCAATAAATTATTTAAAGATATAACGACAAAATCTCAGGTTTGGATGAGCCACGGAGATACCGTTTTAGAACTACCGCCGGATTTTGAACTTTTAGCAACTACAGACTCGATTCCTGTTGCTGCATTTAAACAGAAAGACAAAGAAATTTATGCCATCCAGTTTCATCCGGAGGTGACGCATAGTGTAGATGGAAAAACTTTACTCAAAAACTTTGTAGTGGATATCTGTGGCTGTCGCCAGGACTGGACTCCCTATTCATTTATTGAAGAAACCGTGGAAGATATCAGAAATCAGGTGGGTACGGATAATGTAGTTTTGGGTTTAAGTGGCGGTGTTGATTCAAGTGTTGCTGCACTTTTACTGCATAAGTCTATTGGTAGTCAATTAGTTTGCATTTTTGTAAATAATGGTTTGCTACGTTTCAATGAGTACGAAACCGTATTGGATTCCTATAAGCATCTCGGTTTAAATGTAATCGGAGTGGATGCATCAGAACGTTTTTATTCAGAGTTAAAAGGCATTTCTGAGCCGGAAGCTAAGCGCAAAGTGATTGGGAAAGTATTTATTGATGTATTTCAGGAAGAAGCAAATAAGCTGGAAAATGTAAAGTGGCTGGGACAAGGCACCATTTATCCGGATGTGATTGAGTCCGTATCTGTGCACGGGCCATCCGCTAAGATAAAATCTCATCATAATGTGGGCGGTTTGCCGGAAAAAATGCACCTGAAAATCATTGAACCACTCAACAGGTTGTTTAAAGATGAGGTACGTCGCGTTGG
>DAORIK010000191.1:0-3481 GCA_035438465.1 Chitinophagales bacterium
GGTTTGAGGTTTGAGGTTTGTGGTTTGTGGTTGGGCGAATGCGGTTCGGGGTTTCTGATGGGGTTTGCAGATCACGGCTGGATGAAGAACTCAAGGGCCCTGGCCTGGCGTTCTGCCTGGCCATTTTTATTGAAGGAGATAAGGAAAACTATTTGGTTTTCTCATCGGTTTCTATATCGCCTTCCTCATCCCTCGGCTTCCGGTAATCATTATTGAGTTTGTCTTCCAGCTGCTTCCTGTCTTTCCGGTTGCGTACCGTAATGAGTATGAACAGGGCAATCACCAGGATGCCTGTAATGATCAGTGCAGTCCAGCTCATGGGAATAATTTTATTAAAGCTAAAAAGGCTTTTTGGTTTTTAATGTTAAGTTTTCTGTGCTGGTTTACCCGTATTGGCGGGAAGGGGGCCAACGTTAGGTCAATGCTAATGGCAATGACAGTGTTGTCGGCAGTTGTATACTGTAGGTCTTAAATTGCGTTTTTGAGTAGCCGGGTCCAGGTGGTTTTTGTAAGTGCAAATTCATTAAAATGTTTTTTCACATTCTTTCTGTATTTTTTAAATTCAATCAGTATTTTATTGAATTCTTCTGTTTTAAAATAGGTGCATAGTTTCGGAATGGTGAATTTCAGATTTTCTTCCATGCTGTTCATTGAATTTTCAAAATTACTTTCATCAGTTATGTATACTAACAGTGGCTTATACCTAACCCAGCCAATCGTTGCATTGACGAACCGCATCAGTATTTCATGGCTTGAATTTTCTATTGGTTTTAATTCAACAGGCAATACTCCGTTTAGCAGGTTATTGTACATCGAAAAGCCATCGTGAAAAGTATAGCAAGGTACCTTAACAACTTTTAATTCAGCTAATGCGGTGCTCATAAATGTATCTTCGCCCCTGGCTCCCGGCGGGTTATAAAAGGGGGGGAATTTTTTATAATTTTTTAAATTGAAGCAAAGGTTTGCGCCGGAAATGAATTTCATGCCATTGGTTTCTTCCACCTCGTATGGCTGTAGATTACTTAGTACATTTTCATCTGCATATGTTACTCCTTTTTGTTTAATAATGATCTGTTTCATTTTATCCCAGGTGATAATATCATTGCTTAGTGCTTCGATGAATAATTTAAAATCATTTTCAGATAGTATATTATTAAATTCAAGATATGGAATGGGGGAAATATACCCGCAATGCAACCCATGGGTTATATCGGCAGTATCATTGTATTTTAAATGGGTGCTTAAAATGCTTTGCCCGATCCATAATAAATTACCTTGTTTGTTTTTGTAAGTGGCAAGAGGATATTCGTCGTCGTCAATAAAAAGCAGCTTGTCCATTTTAAGTTTTATGGCAAAGTAGGTTACGATATTCCTTTTCTTGGCATATCCTTCACCGAAAAGCAAATGACAGTCTTTTGCATCAATTGTGTTGTCAGTTTTTGCCAGTAGCTTTATTTCATTATTTACTTCATTGGCGCCATAGAAATGAATGGAATTGACTAATTCCTTCAGCTCCGGGGGTACATTTTTGTAATCATTTGTATTGGTATTTTTATAGCGTAAGTCATAGGATACCAACACATGGATTCGAACGTTTTTATTTTTTAGTAATCCATGTTCAACCCAATTGTTAATGTATGTTTTCAAAACATTTTGAAATAATAAGCGGCCAGTAACAAAACCGATTGCTATATTGGTTATTTTTAAATCACTCATGTTTTAGCCGTTTTGTACAACCATAATGTACACCATTTTTTTGGAATTTCCCTGCTATATTCAAGTAAATCAATTTCACGTCTTTATTCAAGAGTTGCCGCCTTGTGATAATTGTATCGTTCATGTATTACTAAGTCACTGGAACCGAATTCCGTTTACTGCGGCAGCCTCCGCCAGGTAATGCGATGTTATAGGCAGGTAGTTATGTCAGCTTACACGCTTTGCTAATTTCCCTATTGTCAAGCCCTGCACCATTATGCTGAACAAGACACAAACGTACGTAGCAATTAATAAGATATTTTTTGTTCACTTTCAGGCAATGATAAAACTAATGCGATAGAGAGCCCTCCACGAAGGCCGCCCCACACTATAATCTTTGATTCCTTCTTGTTCAGATCAACTGCCTTTGGAAGAAAAAAATTCGGCAGATAAACAACTATAATTCGGGAAAGCATTACAACAAAAACGGATGCCGCACCCAAAAGAAAATAATTAAATTTAAAGTCTATAACAATTAAAACCAACGCAATAATAATAAATAAAACTGCATTTAATATTACGTCTATAAGCTCCCAAAATTTATGAACATATTCTTGTGTCTTGTCGCTCATTGCAGTGTTCTGTTTATAGTTGCCTACCAGTAAACCCATTACCACCATCGCCAATGCTCCAGATAGATGTAAGAATATACACAGGTTATAACCCGTCATTACGAATGCAATTGTCAATAAAACTTCTGTTTCGTAATGGTCAATGGATTTCAATAATTTATGAAGTGCAAAGCCAAAAACAAGCCCGAAAATGATTCCGCCTACAGCTTCCTGAAGAAACAACAGGCCTAAGTCGGAATAATTTATCTCTGAACTGCCCGAATGAAGAGATTCAAGTAATGCAATAAAAATTACCACTCCGATGCCGTCATTAAATAAAGATTCGCCAACGATTATTGATTCGATTTTTTTGGGAACATTCGCTTTTGTCAAAATTCCTAAAACAGCAATTGGGTCAGTTGGGGAAATTAAAGCCCCGAATAACAGGCAATAAATGAAGTCGATGTCAATATGTAAAATGGTGGAAAAGCAAAAAAAAAGTGCTGCAATAATAACTGTGGAGAGAATTACTCCCCCGACGGCAAATAATCCAATTTGCATAATGTGTTTTTTGACTTGACTCCAGTCTGTATGCAGCGAACCTGCAAAGAGCAAAAAACCCAACATTATTTCAAGAATAAACTTGCTAATATCAGTCTGCTGAACTATTTCTTTTAAATCAGCATATGGTTGCGCAAACAAAAATTTACTTAAAAAAACAAACAGCGAAATAATAGTGGAAAGAAAAAACAGTCCAATGACAAACGGCATTTTTAGAAACCTGTGATTGATGTAAGCAAATACCGCAGAAACCCCAATGAGAATTGTTAAGATAATGTATGTGCTCAAAATTTAGTTTTTAATAAGTTCAATATTCTTCAGCAGCAATCGTTTTTTTAACCAACTCTCAAGCCTTGTTTTGTTCTCTGCCGTAAAATCTTCCTGGGCTTGATAAATAAAAATTGTTTTAATACCTGTGCTGTCTGTGCTGTAGTAAAAGGTATTGTTAGAAATAGATAACGATAGTATGTTCGGGAAAATAACTTTTGCTTCCTGTAAAATTTGCTTGCCGTCAATTGTGTTTTTTGCAATCTCCGCTTCTAGCGCCTGTATCTTTTTATCTTTTTCGTCAGCAATTATATCTTTGTTTTTTATTTCATTTAAAATATTACTTC
>DAORIK010000192.1:0-3435 GCA_035438465.1 Chitinophagales bacterium
TCATTTCCTGGTCCCAGGTAGGTTCAAACGTAATTTCAACTCTGCAACTTTTTACACCTTCTATGGCTTTTATTTTTTCTTCCACTTCTGCCGGTAAACTTTCCGCTGCAGGACAATTTGGTGCCGTCAAGGTCATCAGTACATGTATGTTGTTATCAATATCGACGTTCACTTCATAAATTAAACCCAGTTCGTAGATATTCACCGGAATTTCAGGGTCATAAATCGTCTGAATCTGATTGATCGCTTCGTCCTTGATTTCCATAAATGATTTTTGTGTTGCTGTTTCCATTTTTATTGTATCACAGAGTGTCACTGAGTTTTTTCACAGAGAACTCAGAGTTTCTAATTTATAATTCGTTTAATTCCGTTTTTTATTAATGTTTCATTAAAATTTATCAATAAACCAATCTTATAATTACCAAGTTTCAGATAGGTTAATAATTGTGCTTTGTGAACGTCGGTCAGAAAGTCAACAGTTTTCAATTCAACCACAACCTTGTCTTCTACCAACAAATCCATTCTATAACCTTGCTCTAATTTAATTTCTTTATACACAATTGGCATAGGTATTTCTCTTTTGACAGACAATCCAATTACCTTTGTCAGTTCATAAAACAAACATTCTTGATATGCAGACTCTAATAAACCCGGACCTAATTGACGATGCACGTCAATAGATGCTCCAATTATTAATTCTGTTATTTCGTTTAATTCCAGCATTTTTATTTTTTCTCTCTTTTTCTCCGTGTATTCTCTGTGTAACTCTGTGATATTAATTTGCCGCTTGAAAGGCTATACCGTATGTTTTCATTTTTTTAATCATGCTCACCAATCCGTTGGCGCGGGTAGGTGACAAGTGTTCCTGTAATCCTATTTTACCAATAAAATACAAATCAGCATCTGCAATATCTTTTGGCGTATGACCGCTCAATACTTTCACCAGTAATCCTACAATTCCTTTGGTGATGATGGCATCCGAATCAGCAAAGAAATAGAGCTTTCCGTCTTTTATTGCTCCGTGCAGCCACACTTTTGACTGGCAGCCATGTATTCTGTTTTCTTCCGTTTTGTACTGCTCTTCTATCAAAGGCAATGATTTTCCAAACTCAATCAAATATTCATACTTGTCATTCCAATCGTCGTACATGGAAAAGTCTTCGATAATTTCGTTTTGTATGTCGTTTATCGATTGCATTAACTCAACATTTTCTTTGCTTTCAAAACTCCTTCTACCAATATATCTATTTCTTCTTTTGTATTATAAAACGCAAAAGAAGCTCTGCATGTTCCTGGAATATTGTAACAATCCATTACAGGCTGCGCACAGTGATGGCCGGTACGGATGGCTATGCCCATATTATCCAGAATCACGCCCACATCGTAGGGATGTATGCCATCTAATAAAAAAGATATGACAGAAGATTTATGTTTGGATGTTCCGTAAATCTTTAAGCCTTCAATAGCACTTAATTTTTCAGTTGCATAATTCAGCAATTCTGTTTCGTAAGTTCTGATATTTTCGATGCCTAAATCCTGAACATATTTTACAGCAGTTCCAAGTGCGATACAACCCGCAATATTTGGCGTTCCGGCTTCAAACTTGAATGGTAAATCGTTATATGTAGTTCCTTTAAAAGAAACCGATTTTATCATGTCTCCGCCACCTTCATAAGGTGGCATTTCATTTAAGATTTCTTCTTTACCATATAGAATTCCGGTGCCGGTCGGTCCGTAAACTTTATGTCCGGAAAAAACAAAAAAATCACAATCTAATGCTTGTACATCAATAGTGAAATGCTGAATAGCTTGAGCAGCGTCTATTAAAATCTTTGCACCATTTTTATGTGCAAGTGCAGTTAATTCATTTATGGGATTGATAGTGCCTAATGCATTCGATACATACACTACAGAAACTAATTTTGTTTTTGCTGTAATTAATCTTTCCGCATCTTCCAGTAAAATGGTACCATCTGCCTGTAACGGAATGACTTTCAATATACATTTTTTCTCTTCACACAGCATCTGCCACGGAACGATATTGGAATGGTGTTCCATTTCCGTTACGACTATTTCATCTCCTTCGTGGATGAATTTCCTTCCGAATGTATAGGCCACCAAATTAATGGCATTGGTCGTTCCTTTGGTGAAAATTACTTCATGGTCGTGTTGGGCGTTGATGAATTGCTGCACTTGCTTGCGCACATTTTCATACAAGTCCGTTCCAATCTGCGACAAATAATGCACGCCGCGGTGGATGTTGGCATACTGATGTTCGTAATAAAACTTCTCCGCTTCAATCACCGCATGCGGCTTTTGCGTGGAAGCACCGTTGTCTAAATACACGAGTTGTTTTCCGCGAATTTTTTCGTGGAGAATAGGGAAGTCCGCTCGTATTTGTTGTATGTCTAACATTGTTGCTTTATCAATTCTTGGACAATCACATCATCTTTTATATTATCAATTCTATCAAAGAAAAATACTTCTTTTTCAACAATGCCATTGCTATAGTATAATTTTAATTTTATTGGCAATTCACTCATTTCTTTTACCTTATATTTATCAATTTGTAATGAAACATTTGTTATTGTCAATACTTCATTTTGAAAAATTGGACTTGTACAAGGAAAAGAAAATATAGCATACTTATCATTATTTAAAACTCTATGACTGAAAAAGGTCTGTCCAATTGTATGGATGCCTGATTGGTTCACAATATTTTTTGGCATTCTTATTTCCATTTTATATAATTCTTCAATAGAATTTCCAACATTTTTTATCAAAAAACCTATTTTGGTTTCTGAGTAAAAATCAATGCCTTGGCTATGCTGTCTTACATTGTAACTTGCATTGAAAATAGGATCTAATATTTCTAATTGTGTATTTGTTTTTCTGTTATATAGATCTCTAATTTCGTACTCTTCCATTACATCAGTAACAGAATTTTTTCTTTTATAAAAATTTTTATTTTTAGTTTGATGAGGTGCATCCGAACTTTTTGGAATATCAACAACATAAATTGTGTTTTCAAATTTATTGTTAAACCTTATTGGTGTAATTTGAATGCCTTTAATCTTACGAAAGATTCTTGAGTCAATTACTTGTTGTAACCATTCTGTCGTAATTTTGTTTCCATCTATAAATGAATAATTAGATGCAATTTTATCTTTCTCTTCAATGCCATAAATTAGTATTCCGCCATCTGCATTTGCAAAAGCACTTATATCTTTAGCAATATCATTTTTTATATCTTCAATTGATTTTTTAGGATGTATTGAAAATGCGTCACAAGCTTTAAATTCTAAATATGTGCTTTCTTCAGCTTTTGTAGCAAGCAAATTATTTATGTAATCTTCATTATATGTAGTTGTTATTTCACTCAGCATTATAATTCAATCTTCAGCAGCTCTGCAATTCTGCTTTGCAGCTTGGTTC
>DAORIK010000193.1:0-3428 GCA_035438465.1 Chitinophagales bacterium
TTCTTTCATATTTTATTTAATATGCTTGGATTATATTGGTTTGGACAAATTGTGCAGGATATGATTGGCAAGCCAAAGATACTTCCAATTTATATTTTTGGTGGATTCTTTGGCGGTATATTATACATTCTGGCATACAATGTATTTCCAGTATTTAGCAATGTAGTGAGTAGTGCTACCTGCATCGGTGCCTCTGCTGGCGTTATGGCGATTGTGTTAGCGGCTGCTACCATAGCGCCTGATTATGAATTACGTTTTGCAATTTTTGGAAATATAAAAATAAAGTGGATTGCCCTGGCATATGTTATACTGGATTTGATTAATATTCAGAATGGCAATGCCGGCGGACATATTGCACATCTCGGTGGCGCTTTATTTGGGTTTATTTTTATTAAACAACTGCAAAATGGTACTGATTTTTCTAAACCATTCTACGCCGTTACTGATTTCTTTTCAGGCTTATTTAAAAAGAAAAGTAAACTAAAAGTTGAATACAAAAAAGAATACGCATATACTTCTTCCGGCAAGCAAACTAAAAGCAATACTACGCAACAAAAAGAAACGATTTCAAAACAAGAAAAATTAGATGCTATCTTAGATAAAATAAACCGTTCGAGCTATGACAGCTTATCCAAAGAAGAAAAAGATTTTTTATTTAAAATCAGTCAGGAAGATTAATACTGAGTGTTACAGATTTTTATTATTATTTGATTATTTTGGAGAATGAAATATTTGAAATGGCTTTTATCTTTTACTTCAAGAACTATCAACATTATTTTTGTTGTATTGTTATTGGTAAGCCTTTCTGCTTCATACATCAGCCCTGAAAAAATCTGGTTTCTACCATTTGCAGGCATGTTGCTTCCATTTTTTATTTTAGTGAATTTAGGATTTGTTTTAAGTTGGATATTGCGTAAAAGACATTTTGCTGTTGTTTCTTTACTTGCAATTGCAGCATGTGTGCCACAGTTATTTAATTTGGTAGCCACTAATATTGGGAAGCCTGATTCTGAAAGCAAAACTGCAAAAAAAATAAGAGTACTATCCTATAATGTACGTGACTTTGATTTGTACAACTGGAGTGAAAACATAGATTCCAAACAAAAAATAATGCAGACTATAAAGGAAAAAAATGCCGATGTAATCTGCTTTCAGGAGTTTTATAACGATACCACCAAAGAGTTTAACACTATAAGTCAACTACAAAAGATAGGCTATAAATATTATTTTTTTACGAGAGAATTAGTGCTCCGAAATACGGATGAATGGGGAATTGCTATCTTTTCTAAACTACCGATTAAAGAACATGGCAATATCATGAAGCAGCCATTTAAAACAGGCTATGGTAAAAAACCGTTTAAAGGTTTATATGCAGATATTGCAATAGGTGACACACTGATACGATTTGTGAATGTGCACTTACAATCCATCTATTTTGGTACGGAAGATTATGAAACCATTCAGGAATTCAGGGAAACACAGAATCTGGATGAGCATGGTGCAAGAAATATTGTTATCAAATTAAAAAAAGCATTTGAAAGGAGAGCACAACAGGCAGATGAATTGAAGAAATTTTTGAATGCACAAACCAAACCGGTGATTTTATGCGGCGACTTTAACGACCTGCCAAACTCTTATGTTGCGAATACCATTTCAGAGGATTTGAAAGATGCGTTTATAAATTACAGTTTTGGAATCGGTCATACTTATAACGGGAAGATTCCTTTTTTGCGTATTGATTATATGCTCACTGCACCTGTGTTCAATATTCATAAATTTCAGGTAGTGAATAATAAAATTTCCGACCATTTTCCGATTTATATGGAGTGTAGTTTATAATTGTCTGAATCAGGATTTGCAGGATTTTGGGATGAACGGATAATTAGCAATTCTTGAATCCGGCAATGTATTCATCTAGCAAATACAGATGCTGACAAAAATCTAAAAATTTGTCTTATCACTAATATAGTAATGGTTTCTATCGGCTCCGTTGCGTGCGATGAGTTCGCCGAGAAAGCCTGCTACAAATAATTGCGTTCCTACAATTATCGTTAAAATACCGAGGTAAAAAATCGGCCTGTTGGTCATTCCGACAATACCGAAAATGGTTTTAGTAATGGTCAGATATATCAAGATTAAAATACCGAAGAAAAAAGAAAGTACCCCGAGTGTGCCAAAAATATGCATCGGCCTCTTACCATAACGGGCAACAAAAGTAATACTCATCAAATCGAGGAAACCATTTACAAATCGCTCCATTCCAAATTTAGTTTTACCATATTTACGTTCCTGATGTTGTACGGGTTTTTCCGTAATTTTTTCAAAACCCGCCCATTTGGCAATCACCGGAATATAACGGTGCATTTCGCCATACACTTCAATGCTTTTCACCACTTTTTTCTGATAGGCTTTTAGTCCGCAGTTAAAGTCGTGCAGGTTATTAATACCCGAAACATAACGTGTGGCGGCATTAAATAATTTGGTTGGGACCGTTTTGGTCACCGGGTCATAGCGTTTTTTCTTCCAGCCGGAAACCAGGTGATACCCATCAACAGTAATCATCTTATACAACTCCGGAATTTCGTCGGGTGAATCTTGTAAATCAGCGTCCATAGTAATGACTACATCACCTTGCGCTGCTTCAAATCCAACTTGTAAAGCTGCAGATTTTCCATAATTACGTTGGAATTGAATGCCTTTAATATTCGGATTTTTTTGAGATTGTTCTTTGATTATATTCCAGGAATTATCCCTGCTGCCATCGTCCACAGGAATTATTTCGTATGAAAAATTATTGTCTGTCATTACTTTCTCAATCCATGAAAATAACTCCGGCAACGATTCTTCTTCGTTCAATAGTGGTATGACAACTGAAATGTTCAACGTTGAATAATTAATATTAAGTCTTATACAAAAATAGAGTTATTCATTTGTGTTACCAAATCGAATGTATTTTTTATTCTTTTTTAAGAATAAATGCAAATATCAATGAAATAAAGATACCAAAGAAACTATACAACATCATGACCATTGCAAAAGCGCCTTTAGGCAATACTTGTGTCCCGGTAAATTTTGAAAACAGCGTGTAAAACGAATTAACAAAAATGGCCAGCACTAAACTTGACAGCCAGCCTCCTAAAAATCCCTGCATGAATTTCAGTTTATCACCTTGTATCTTTTTAGATAAGTATTGTGTCAACACAACCGTAAATAAAATGGAGGTGACTTGTAATAGCATCGCCTGCATTCTTCCATAAGGCATTTTTTTGATATACGCTAACGTAAAGAAGGCCCCAAAGAATAGTGTTGACAACAAAGAAGAAAATAAGATTATCATTATGCCACTCAGCATACCTCTTGCGCTACTTTCCTCTTGTACTTCTTCGCTCATTAGTTGTTTGTAATTATAAAATTTCCTTTAGAGAAAA
>DAORIK010000194.1:0-3424 GCA_035438465.1 Chitinophagales bacterium
AATGCCAACAGCAAAGGTTGTGATTCTACAATAACGTTGAACTTAACGGTAAATCTGGTTCCATCTACACCTGAAATAACACAAAGTAATGATACATTGCACAGTAATGTGATTATTTCCGGTGCATCCTATGAATGGTACAAAGGTGGTGTATTGCTGATAACAACCAGTTCACCATTTTATAAGTTTACAAGTAATGGTACCTATACATTAAGAATCATAAATAATGATTGTGCATCTTTATTATCAGCTTCTGTAAATGCAGCATTGCCAACGAGTGTAAAGACCATAAAACTTGATATTCAATTTGATATCATTCCAAATCCTAATAATGGCTTGTTTGAAGTAAAAATTATTGTACCTAAAAGCGGTAAATATGATTTAGTTTTATATAATGTTGCAGGACAGCAACTAATAAATGAACAACTCTTTATTCAACAAGGTAGTAATGTTAAACGATTTAATTTAGATGGAATAGAAAAAGGTATGTATTTTATTTCAGTAAGAGGAAATGATGGAATAAGTACTAAAAACATTATTGTGCAATAATGTTTTTGCTGAAAAATTTGAAATCAATATGTCTAAATACTTAATTATTGGCTTGGGAAATATTGGAAAAGAATATGAACATACTCGTCATAATATTGGGTTTGATGTAGTAGATGCTTTAGCAAAAGAATTGGATGCTGTCTTTGAAATAAACAGATTAGCTATGTATTCAAAAGCAACTTTCAAAGGGAAACAATTACATATTATAAAGCCAACTACTTATATGAATTTAAGTGGAAAGGCTATAAAATACTGGATGAATGAGTTAAAGATTCCTCTGCAAAATATCTTTGTGATTGTAGATGATTTAGCATTGCCGTTTGGACAGTTGCGTGTGAGAGCAAAGGGAAGCAATGCCGGTCACAATGGTTTAAATTCTGTAGAAGAGGAATTATTAACACAAGCATATCCAAGATTAAAATTTGGTATTGGAAACGATTTTCCTAAAGGCAAACAAGTAGAATTTGTTTTAGGAAAATGGAATTTAAACCAGGAAACTGAATTACAGGAAAGAATACTAATTGCCGTGGAAATCATCAAATCCTTTTGTTCTATTGGCCTGACGAATACCATGAATTTATTTAATAACAAGTAACTATTTACTATTCGCTCATAATGAAAATATTTTGTATAGGGTTAAATTACAGAGAGCATATTGCAGAAATGAAACATTTCGCATTTCCGGAAAATCCTGTAATATTTATGAAACCATCAACTGCATTGCTAAAGAACGGACAATCTTTTTTTTATCCTGAGTTTTCTAATGATGTGCATTACGAAGGGGAGATTGTATTGCGTGTGTGCAAGAACGGAAAGAAAATAGATAAAAAGTTTGCACATAAATATTATGATGCTTTTACCTTAGGATTTGATTTTACTGCACGTGATATACAGACAGAGCAAAAGAAAAAAGGCTGGCCCTGGGAGATTGCAAAAGGCTTTGACGGTTCTGCATTTATCGGTGATTTTGTTCCTTTGAAACATGACGAGATTATTTCATTTTCCATAAAAAAAAATAATGAAGTAGTACAACAAGGAGATACCTCAATGCTTATTTTCTCCTTTGATGAGATTATAAGTTATATATCACAATTTTTTACACTACAACAAGGTGATTTAATTTATACAGGTACACCACAGGGTGTTGGGCCTATCAAAATAGGAGATAAACTGGAAGGATTTGTTGATGGTAAACTTTTGGTAATATGTGAAATAAAATAGTCTATTGGAATTATAGATTATTATGAATCTTCATTTTGTTTTCATTGGAACTTTAGTTATTTTTGAATTCGAAAAAAAAATAGAAATTTATAATTCATCATTAAACATTCAATAAAAAAATGCCTTATTTATTCACATCAGAATCAGTATCAGAAGGACATCCGGATAAAGTTGCAGATCAAATATCCGATGCATTAATCGATAATTTTTTAGCGTATGATGCGCAATCAAAAGTAGCATGCGAAACGTTAGTTACAACCGGTCAGGTTGTATTAGCCGGTGAAGTAAAATCGAAAGCGTATTTAGATGTACAGGATATTGCGAGAGAAGTAATCCGTAAAATCGGTTATACCAAATCGGAGTATATGTTTGAAGCAAATTCATGCGGTATCTTATCTGCCATCCACGAGCAATCGCCGGATATCAATCAGGGCGTAGAGCGCAAAAAACCGGAAGAGCAGGGTGCAGGCGACCAGGGTATGATGTTCGGGTATGCTACCCGGGAAACCGATACCTATATGCCGTTGCCTTTAGAATTGGCGCATTTGCTGTTGAGAGAATTAGCAGCTATCCGCAGAGAACAGAAAGTAATGAAATACCTGCGTCCAGATGCTAAATCACAGGTAACGATAGAATACGATGACAACAATAAACCGGTTCGCATTGATGCCATTGTGATCTCCACACAGCACGATGACTTTGGAAAAGAAGCGGCGATGCTGAAACAGATCAAGCAGGATGTAATCAATATACTGATTCCGCGCGTCATGAAGAAATTGCCTAAGCGCGTTCAGGCATTGTTCAATGATAAGATCAAATACCATGTGAATCCTACAGGTAAGTTTGTAATCGGTGGCCCGCATGGAGATACCGGCTTAACCGGCCGTAAGATAATTGTAGATACCTACGGCGGTAAAGGGGCGCACGGCGGTGGCGCATTTTCAGGAAAGGACCCGAGTAAAGTGGACAGGAGTGCGGCCTATGCCACTCGACATATCGCTAAACATTTAGTGGCAGCAGGGGTATGTGAAGAGGCATTGGTACAGGTGGCATATGCCATCGGTGTAGCACAACCGGTAGGTTTATATGTGAATACATACGGTACAGCCAAGGTTAAAATGACGGATGGTGAAATTGCGAAAGTAATCAGTAAATTACCGGAATTCGATATGCGACCTTACTTTATAGAAGAACGCTTCCAGTTGAGAACGCCGATTTACTTGGAAACTGCTTCTTACGGACATATGGGTCGCGAAAGTAAAGTGGTGGAGAAGGTGTTCAATAAAGGCAAAGAGAATGAGTTGAAAGTAAAAGTGAAATTATTCCCATGGGAAGACCTGAATGCAGTTGATGTAGTGAAAAAAGCCTTTAAGCTGTAAGTACTATTGCTGTCATAAAAAATGAAATGCCTGTTTTTAACGGGCATTTTTGTTTTCAAAAAATCTGTAGTATATTTGCAGTCCGTTCCGATAATTCGGAATGCAATAACCGGGAATAGAGAGATGGCAGAGCGGTCGAATGCGGCGGTCTTGAAAACCGTTGACTGTAACAGGTCCGGGGGTTCGAATCCCTCTCTCTCTGCAAAAAAAGCGAAGTGTTACACTTCGCTTTTTTATTTTAATCCATTCGCTTCAACCATTTTACTTTTTCTTTT
>DAORIK010000195.1:0-3382 GCA_035438465.1 Chitinophagales bacterium
ACAGGGTGCTGATTTACAGGGTGCTGATTTACGGGGTGCGTATTTACAGGGTGCGTATTTACAGGGTGCTGATTTACAGGGTGCGTATTTACAGGGTGCGGATTTACGGGGTATTAAAATATTAAAAACAATAGTATTTACAGGACTTTATAAATATATAGCAATGCCTATAATATCAGAAGATAATAAGCACTATGTAAGATTGGGTTGTTATACTCGTTTAGTATCTGAATGGGAAAATGATTTCTGGAATAATAATTCAGAATTTCCAAACGACGGAAGTCTAAAATCAGAGTATAGAAAATTGGCTTATGAAACTTGTAAAAAATGGTTAGAATTAAATAAATAAAAATGGAAATACTACATTCAGAAAAAATCGAAGTTAAATTAGAGTTTGTATCTCTAATTGAAAATGAAAATGGCGACATTTGGTACGAAACTTATTTGAATGGTGCGCCTATTCATGGCACTGGCTCATATCAAAAAAAGCGTGCTTTAGAGTTCTATAAAGAAAAATTACGAACATATCAAATACGGGTTTCATAGGGTTTTTGATTTTTGGCAGGTCGGGATTTGAGGGTTTACGCCCGACCTGTTTCTTTTAAATTTAGCAACATGAAAAATAAACAACGAACAGTAACATCAACGGAATTTTTTATAATTCTTTTAGCACTTTTAATTTTATTTATATGCACAAAATAACAAAGCCAAATAAAAAACAAAGACTTGAAGTATATAAAAAAGCATTAGAATTTATAGAATCATATACTCCAAAAGGTATAAACAAATACGGATTAACAGGTTATGATGGGTTATGTCTTATTTTACCTTCAGTATTTTATGACCAACATTATTTAGATGCTATTCCTGATGGAACTGACTGGGAAATAAGCGACGCAAGAAAACTATTTCCAGAGTTTGGGAAATACTATCCAAATGCAAATTATAAAAGCAACCCTAAATACCGTATAAAAATACTAAAAGAAATAATAACCAAAATGGAATCACAATGAAACTACCTAATGAAGACGATTTAAAGGCTTCAAAAATGCGTCAACTTTTTAGCTTACGAAAACGCTTGCTAAGTGAGATAGAGTCTCGATTAGGAAAACAAAAAACAAAACGTGAGATACAGGCAGAAATTATTAACTACTCAAATGGATTGATTGCCTTTATTGAAAACGAACTTGATTTGGATTTAAAAACCAAATCGAGAGAACGCAATCTTGTATGTTTAAGATTTTCATTATATGAGCATCTAAATTCAAAAGGTTTATCATTAACTAAAATTGCATTACTTTTTAATCGTGACCACGCATCAATTATTCATGGAATACAAAAGGCTAAAGACTACTATGAACAGGAGGACAATTACTTTTTAATTGAGCATAATAAAATACTAAGTTTAATAAACAGATATGATAAGGCAGCGAAGAATACAGATACTTCAAAAAGCATTCAGGTTAAATCCTATAAAGTTGCATAATTCTACTGGATTAGAGATAAGAGAATGTATATTTCATTTTAATGGGAATGAAGTTGAAGAGATAACAGATATAACATTGCAGAATTTTTATAGTGATTTGGAAGAGCAGATAAATAAAGTGAATAGGAGTTTAAATTTAGTTCAAAAGCGTGTATGAAAATAAGTACAGTACGGATATGGAAAAATTAGTTAAAATATTAGAAGAGGTTAAGATTGGAACGCTATCGGTTGAACAAGCAGAACGGCAAGTATTGGATTTATTTGGTGTTAATATTTTATTGCCATCCGAAGAACCTATTTTAATTGGAAAACTAAATAAAGATTTTGGATATAAAGGATTCAAACCAATTGAAATTGGAACAGATGTATTTTTATTTAAGGATAGATATTATTTTGAAATGATACCGTTAAATGGTGGTAAGACAGTAATCCAAAAATTTTATAAAGAAACATTAACACCTTGTATAAATTTTATTAGCAATGACAGCTAACATATAACTATGTTTGCTTTTTTTAACAAAAAATAATCTGTAAAAATGTTGCATAATTTAAAAATTTATTATATCTTTACACTAAAATAAAAGCAATGAAAACAATAGAATTTGTAAAAGAAGTAAACGATAGTGATATTTTTTACTATACCCAAATAGATGGAATGCTTAAAGTATCTTCTATGTCTTTTGATAAACAAAGAGCATATAAAAATTATTTAAAAATATTAGAAAATGAAAACGGAGGAAAACCAGTAAATAAAATCGAAATTCTCGAATCAATAAAAATTTAAAATAATTAAAAACAAAATTATGGCAATTAACGCAACAAACGAAAGCAAACCAAAGGAATTAATACCTGCTGGCAACTACATAGCACGATGCTATCAAATGATTGAAATAGGAACTATTACAGAGATTGTAATGGGTGTAGAAAGAACGCTAAAAAAAGTTAGAATAGGGTGGGAATTGCCTACCGAATTAAAAGTTTTTAAAGAAGAAAACGGAGAGCAACCATTAGTAATTTCAAAGGAATTTACTTTATCTATGCATGAAAAATCAAATTTACGTTTAGCTTTAAAGTCATGGCGTGGTAAGGATTTTACAGAAGATGAGGCTAAAAAGTTTGACATAACAAAACTTATTGGAGTTCCGTGTATGCTTAATATTATTCATAATCCATCAAAGAATGATGCATCTAAGGTTTATGAACAAATAAGTGGAATAACTCCACTTCCCAAAGGTGTTCCATGTCCGGAACAAATAAACCAAAATATAATAATTTCATTTGATGATTTTGATTTAGATAAATTCAATAAACTTCCTGACTTTATTAAAGACAAAATAAAAAGCTCTAAGGAGTATAAAGAGTTACAAAATCCAAACCATGTGGAAAGTAGCGGAAAAATTGAAACATTATCTGATGACGATTTACCTTTTTAATTATGGAACTAATAACAATACAGGAACTCGGAACGCTAAGACCTAATAAAACTAACATTGAAGTAGTTAGCCAACAACTTGCATCGACAGTTAAAAATGGAAATGCAGACCCAGTAGAATTTGCAATACGTTGTAAGTTTGCTATTGAAGCGTTACAGGCATCTTTAGACTTGGTAAAAGAAGATGTCTTAAAAAAGATTGACAAAGAAACTACTATGTTTGGTGCAAAAGTTGAAAGTGCAGAAACTAAAATTGAATACGACTACAAATCAAATGAAACATGGCAAAATATAGATAAACAGTTGAAACCATTATTGGGACTGAAAAAAGAAATTGAAGACAAGATAAAAATGGCTACAAACATAAATCAGTCTATAATAGATGAAAATTCAGGAGAGATAATTGCAAGTCCAGTAAAGAAAGAAAGTACAACGTCAATTAAAATTACTTTGGGAAAATAACG
>DAORIK010000196.1:0-3376 GCA_035438465.1 Chitinophagales bacterium
ACAGGATAGCCGATTTCCTTTGCTAATTTTTTTCCGAATTTTATATCTGTAATCAAATCTTCAGAACCCGGAATCACAGGCACTTTGGCTTTTATCATCGTAGCCTTTGCCGTAATCTTATCGCCCATCGCGTTGATTTGCTCCGGTGTGGGACCTATAAATTTTATTTTTTTTTCCGCACACTTTCTGGCAAAGATTTCATTCTCTGCCAAAAAACCATAACCGGGATGAATCGCATCTGCTTTGGTGATTTCCGCAGCCATTAAAATGCTATCCATTTTTAAATAGGAATCTTTACTTGCCGGCGGACCGATGCAGAAACTTTCGTCCGCACTTTTTACGTGCAGACTGTCTTTATCTGCCGTTGAAAAAACAGCCACGGTTTTAATGCCCATTTCTTTACAGGTACGTATGATGCGCAGTGCAATTTCACCACGGTTGGCTATGAGTATTTTTTGGAACATAAGTATGCTAATTTAATCACATTTTAGCTTATTTTTAGTGTATGATGAAGAATATTCAGGTTATGATAGTAATGCTTAGTATAAGCACTGCTTTTTTATTTGCTGGCAAACCAACTGCTTTCAAATTACCAACTACTTTTCCAAAAGATAGCATTGCATTGGTAAATCTACCGAAAGAATTCACACACTTTTCCGTGCGTGATTTTACGATGTCGCCAAATAAGGATGAAATCTTTTTCACGGTAGAAAGTAATAAGAATACGATTGCGACCATTATTCAATTAAAAAAAATAAATGGACAATGGCACATGGATATTGCACCGTTTTCTGGCAATTATTATGATTTGGAAGCGACATTTGCCCCGGATGGAAAGACCTTATATTTTGTTTCCAACCGACCATTGCAGAAAGACAGTGCGATAAAAGATTTTGATATCTGGAAAACGGAAAAAGTAAACGGCATCTGGCAAGCACCTAAGAATTTAGGTACTATAATAAACACAGCAGCAGATGAGTTTTATCCAAGTGTGACAAATAATGGCACTATTTATTTTACAGCGCAATACATAAATTCAAAAGGCAAAGAAGATATATGGATGAGCAAATTAGAAAACGGGAATTACACTTCTCCTGTATCTGTTTCTGACTCGGTAAATTCCGTAAAATATGAATTTAATGCTTATGTGGCACCAGATGAATCTATTATCATTTTTACTTCTTTCGGAAGAGAAGATGATTTAGGTGGTGGCGATTTATATATCAGCAAAAAAGATGCGTATGGTAATTGGACAAAAGCAAAAAACTTAGGATCTAAAATTAATTCAGGGAGTTTGGATTATTGCCCTTTCATTAGCTTTGATAAACAGTTTTTTGTATTTACCAGCAATAGAAGTAAGCTTCAAAAAAGTTATAAGAATAAACTGAGTTTAAATTCTTTTCTGAGAGAAATCGGACAACTACAAAATGGGAAAGGTAATTTGTATTGGATAAATGCGCTTGAGGTGTTTAAGTAATGGTTAGTATAACAGTTCAGGCGAAACTAATTCTGTTGTATGGTCTTTTCGAATTACCTGATATTTCATATAGTGTTCATACTTGCCACCACCAATTAAAATATCCTGAATAACGGCTTTTGAAGAATCTGATTTTAGCTGCACAATATCTCCGATCGTATATTTCAGTGATTTCCGGATAGAATCTCTGTACAGCATGGCATAGGTTAAGGATTTATATTTTGATAAAACGATGTTTAATGCATGTAACGAATCACCTTTGAAAGTGGCTGAAGAATACAACATCTCCATTTCTGAAATTTTTGCTTTTAGTTCAGTCAATTCCCTATTCTTCGTTTTTATACTTCGTGCTAAAAAGAAAATGGTAAACGCCACTACCACAATTGCTCCGATTGTAATGATTGTTTTGTTCATCTTCTTTTTATTTAGAAATTAATTTTATTCTACTAAAAACAAAGGCTGATCGTATTCAACTGCCTGTGCATTATCAACCATTACCTTTACTATTTTTCCGGAAACTTCACTTTGTATTTCGTTGAATAATTTCATCGCTTCGATAATACATAATACGTCGCCTTTTTTAACTTTGTCACCCACTTTTACAAAAGGCTCTTTTCCTTCACCGGCAGATCGGTAGAAAGTGCCAATCATAGGTGCTTTTATGGTTTGATAATTTCCAGCGGGAGTTTCTGCTTTTTTAGTTTCTGTGCTTGTTGTTGAAGCAACAGCAGCAACAGATGGAGCCGCAGCAACAGATGTAACACCACTTTGTTTTTGAAAATCTCTGTGGCGTATAGTAATCTTTGTATCGCCTTCCTTTACAGTTATTTCACCTAAATTATTGTCATTTAATAATTGGATGAGTTTTTTTATCTGAGCAATGTCCATGTATCAAATATAGCTATTAATTTGAAAATGTGATAATTTGGAAATATGATAATGAAGAGCAATTTCATATAAAATAAAAATGCTCCATAATTATATGGAGCATTCTGTAAAATGTATTTTTTCGAATTTTTATTTCACTCTTTCCATGTAATCACCGGTTTCAGTGTTTACCTTTATTTTGTCACCAACATTTATGAATAAAGGAATCATCACCTTTGCTCCTGTTGAAACCGTACTTGGACGCAAGGTATTAGTAGCAGTATCGCCCTTAATACCCGGTTCAGCATAAGTAACTTCTACTACTACCGTTGCGGGTAATTCACAGGTCAACGGCAATTCGTCTTCAGCTCGAACAGCAATTTTTACATTCATCCCTTCCACTAAAAAATCAGGTGCATTGATAATTTTCCCATCTATGGCAATTTGTTCATACGTTTCATTATTCATGAAATTATACGAATCACCTTCTTTGTATAAAAATTGATACTCGCGGTGTTCTATACGAACTTCATCAATTTTCATTCCTGACGGAAATGTATTGTCTACTACTTTTCCGTTGGTTACACTCTTTAATTTAGTACGAACAAAAGCAGGGCCTTTGCCTGGTTTCACATGTAAAAACTCAACTATCTTATAAATATCAGAGTTGAAATTGATACACATGCCATTGCGGATATCGGATGTTGATGCCATTGTTTAGTGATGAGTTATAAGTGATGAGTGATGAGTTTTTTTTCTCATTACTAATTACTGGTTACTAAATACTATTTAACGTATCCTTCGATTAATACTTTTCCGTTGTAATATAAATCATTACCGGAAACATACGCTGTATGAGAAAGATGACTTTCACCTGTTACTTTGCAAGTAGCAACATTTGCAGGAGTCATTTTGTAGTGCGTACGTCTTTTGTCGCGTCTTGTGGTAGATTGTCTACGCTTTGGATGTGCCATTTTATTCTAATTTAATTTGTCTTTTAATTTATCTAAATCTGCCCATCTCGGGTCGATT
>DAORIK010000197.1:0-3291 GCA_035438465.1 Chitinophagales bacterium
GCGTGCGAACACCACGCGGCAAAGGCAAAAAAAACGGTGCATTACACGAAGTAACGCCCACAGAATTGCTGGCACAAATGCTGAAAGCAATTCAACAACGAAATAACCTTGACACCTCTTTAGTGGAGGATGTGGTGATTGGTTGTGTAACACCCATCGGCGATCAGGGTGGTAATATTGCAAAAACAGCCGTGATGATGGCAGACTATGACACAAAAGTTCCGGGCTTTCAGTTGAACCGTTTCTGCGCATCAGGTTTGGAAGCAGTAAACTTAGCGGCGATGAAAGTACGTTCCGGCTGGCAGGATTTAGTAATCGCAGGTGGTGTGGAATCCATGAGCCGCGTGCCGATGGGTTATGACGGCGGTGCCTGGGTATTGGATATGCGGGTGAACAGTCATACGGATTTTGTGCCGCAAGGTATTAGTGCCGATTTAATTGCTACACTGGAAGGATTCAGCAGAGAGGATTGTGATAACTACGCCTTGCGTTCTCAAAAACTGGCAGGTATTGCCAAAGCAGAAGGACGTTTCAAAAAATCAATAGTACCTGTGGTTGATATTAATGGCTTGACGATTTTGGAAGAAGATGAATTCAACAGACCAGATACAACAATGGAAGGCTTGTTATCCTTAGCGCCCTCTTTTCAAATGATGGGCGAAATGGGTTTTGATAATACAGCTTTATCGAAATATACAACATTAGAAAAAATCAATCACGTACACACACCGGGTAATTCATCAGGAATTGTAGATGGCGCAAGTTTGGTATTGATTGGTTCAAAAGAAATAGGAGAGAAGTTGGGATTAAAACCGAGAGCGATTATTCGTTCAGTAGCCGTTACTTCTACAGAACCAACTATCATGTTAACAGGTCCTGGTCCTGCGTCTCATTTAGCGTTGAAAAAAGCAGGCATGACCATCAACGATATTGATCTGGTGGAAATGAATGAAGCGTTCGCTTCCGCAGTATTGCGTTTACAAAAAGACCTGAACGTACCGGATGAAAAACTAAATGTAAACGGCGGTGCGATTGCCTTAGGCCATCCGCTGGGCGCTACAGGCGCCATGATTCTGGGAACCTTAGTCGATGAGCTGGAACGTACCGGAAAATCAACCGGTTTGGCAACACTTTGTGTGGGCGGAGGTATGGGCATTGCAACGGTTGTGGAAAGAGTGTAAAATAAATTGAAAAAGAAAGTTTACTATTGGTAAACTTTTACTATCTTTGTTATGTTTAATATTATTACACGAAAGACATTATTAGAATACATCCGGAAATACCCGAAAGCAAAAAATGCATTGCTGAAATGGTATTACGAATTAGTAGATACGGAATTTAAGAATTTCAATGAATTAAAATCCGTTTATAAAAATGCCAGTATTGTAGATGATGACAGAGTAGTGTTTAATATTCATGGGAATGAATACAGATTAGTGGTCTGTATTTCATTTGGGTATAAAGCCATACAAATAAAGTGGTTTGGCACACATGCAGAATATGACAAGATTGATGTAAGCACAATAAAGTATAAGAAAGATGGAACTAAAAATAATTAAGAACGAAAAAGACTATCAAAAAGCATTGAACAGAGTAGATGCACTTTTTGATATGAAGCCTAAAAAAACATCTGCTTTAGGAAATGAGTTGGAAGTATTGCTGCTGCTTATAAAGAAATATGAAGATGAACATTATGCGATACCATTGCCCGATGCCATTGAAACCATTCGATTAACTATAGAAGAAAAGCACTTAAAACAAAAGGATTTGGAAAAATACATTGGCAGCAAAAGTTACGTTTCCTCTATTTTAAATCATAGAAAACCATTGACTTTAGAAATTGCCAGAAAATTAAACAAGCATTTAGGAATTCCTGCACAGGTGCTATTAGGCTAATAAGAAAAAATCTAAGAAAATGAAAAGACAAGTTTGTGTTAAAGATAGATTTACCGGTTTGGCAACATTTTGTGTGGGCGGCGGAATGGGAATTGCAACAGTGGTGGAACGAGTGTAATGAAAAGTTGATAATTAAATGGGTAAGACAATCTATAAAATAAGAATACAAGGCATTGGTCAACTTAATGGTTCAGTCAATATTGACAAAACTATTGAAGTAGATCAATCAATGGTTGGAAAATTTTCAAGCAATAAAAGGGATGAAGTAATTTTAAGCATCATTAATACTTATTATCCAGCTGTTAAAGTTGAACCAAGAAGAATTGGTGTTACAATTACTCAATTAGATTCTAAAGGTAGTATCACTGAATCAAATAAAAATATTAACAATAAAGAATCAGAATCATCTTCACTTTTATCTCTACCATTTAAAATCATTTGGTTTATAATTAAATTACCTTTTAAAATATTAGGCTGGGCTGGAAAAGATTAATTCATGGAAGAAATTTATAGTATAAAGGATAATCATCTTTCTGAACTTAATTCAATCTTTGAAGATGAAAATTCTTTTGGACATTTTAATTTTTATAAACTTAGATATCAATCCATTGATAAGATTGAAAAAAACAACCTTCTATTTATTGGGATAAATCCTTCAAATATAGATGATATAAAACAAGATTCAGATTTTTATAATCTTAGTCAAGATAATAATACCTACAAAAAATTCTTTTCTAAATTTGAAGATGTTTCTAAGTATGTAAAATTAAAATGGTCACATTTAGATTTATTGTTTTTTAGAAATACAAATCAAAATGACATTGATTATATTTTACATAGAAATACTAAAAATGGTGTTGATTTTATTCGTAAACAATTAGATATTTCAAAAAGAATACTCGAAAATATCCAACCAAAGATTATTGTTGTTTCAAATGCAAAGGCAAGGCTATTTTTAGGACTTGATAAATCTAAAAATAAAAAAGGTGAAGATATTAATGTATGGATGGGATACGATTTTAAATTTGATGATTCTATTGGAACTTACAGAATAACAAACGAAAACTCAAAATTACGAAACACTCCTATTTTTTTCACAAGTATGTTATCAGGGCAAGCTGCTTTAGATAAAGGTTCTTACGAAAGACTAAAATGGCATATAAAATTTGTAAATGATAAAATATCAAATCTTAATTCATAAATCTTAAATAAATAACATGTTTAAATACGAAAAAGACAACGACAACATTGTAACCATCACAATGGATATGCAAGGCAGGAGTGCCAATGTCATCAACGAACAATTTGGTAAGCTATGGCTCGATACCATTGATCGTTTGGAAAAAGAAAAAGCAGAAATAGCAGGTGTGGTTTTAACCTCTGCAAAATCTACTT
>DAORIK010000198.1:0-3248 GCA_035438465.1 Chitinophagales bacterium
AGCAAAGGACTGAAAATCCTTGTGTCGGCGGTTCGATCCCGCCCCACACCACAAAAGCCTCAACACTGTTGAGGCTTTTTTATTTCTTCTTCCACCATTCCACTTTTATATCATCTATAATAATAGGAGTGTTTTCAGGATTCCACGCTAAAACATTTAACTCATCCTTTTCGGTTTTAAAACGATGTGGCGCACGAACGAAAAAAGAAACATATTGCCACTGTTGTGTTTTTCCGACATGCAGAATTAAATGCTCCGAATTATCAATTTTAGTCTGCAGGCGTACACCGCGCCATCTGATTTGAGTTCCATTATGCTTGAATTCTGCCACCAATACGGCTTGTTTGTAATGATCATACTGCAATTCATTACAATATACCCAGCATGAAATTCTGAAATAATCTAAAGGCTTTGCGCCTGACGCAATAGCAGTAGTGTGAATGACAGGTGTTGTTCCTTTCCTGAGTTCAAAAGCATAACCGCCACTTTTCTTAATGCCAGCAATATAATCTATCGATAGAGAATCATCAAATGATAAGGTTCCTATTCTTTTCATAAGTTGTAAACTGTTCGTGTCCGGTTGTGTTTCATTGCAATCATAAGCGATATGCGCATCGTAATTACTTTTTGTTTTTAAAAATATAGCTTTATAATACGCCCAGGTACTGTCTTCCGTCCATATTAAACCACGCTCGTATTGCCATGACTGAAATAAGTTGAGCACTAAAAAGAAAGATATTAGTAGCAAAGAGATAAACTTTAACCAATTTTTTCTCCATATAGCCAGTAAGAAACAGGCCATTGGAAACGCCCAGATGGGGTATGTTTCTATCATCGGTCTGGAGCCAAAACCATTGATATACTGCCAGCACCACCAGCTGTAAATTACCCAAATAAAAACAGGTATAAACAGGAAAGTTGGAAATACACTTTTTTTGAAATAGTTAGGCAAAAACAATAATCCGGCAACTGCAAATAGCATGATAGGCGTGTAAGATAACCAGCCATTCGAAAAACCGAAAAGCCCGTTTTTTATATGCGGGTGGAGAAAGTCAAATCCTTCCTTGGTGTAACTGTAAAAGATAAGATTACCGGTAAGAACTTTCCAATAAATTAGTTGAGGTAAATTGCACAGTAAAAAAACAAACAACATCAGGTCATATGACTTTAAGTTTTTTACTGCAAATGAAAGTCTCTCTTTTAGATTTTCTATGGAGGTAATATCCCATAATAATGGGAAAAGAACTAGGATGATTTCATTCGGCCGTATAAGCGTAATCATACCGCAGGAAAAACCGATTAATAGTGCAAAGATTTTTTTCTGAGTACTGTAAAATCGGTCTGTGCTGCATAAACAAAGAGCATATAAGGCAAACAAGAACGGATGCGACATGCCTAAATGTGATACCGAAAAAAAATACAAATTCGTTCCGAGCCCAATCGCAAGTAATACAATCGAGGTAATGCTATCAGAAAAGTATTCGGATAGCAATTTTTTTAACAACCATAATCCTGCCAGACTATACAATAACGTGGCAATACCAATCATAAGATTATAGGGTAGCGTATATCCATCTGCTGCATACAAATTGCTGCCATGACAAAAAATATGTGCAGCAAAGAAAAAAGGTGCGTATAAAATGGCAATACCATTTGTATATTTTATAACCGTATTTTCTTCAAACGCATGTGCTTCTTCAATTTGCAGATAACCGCTTTCTTGTTTGCGGACTCCGTAAGAATTATATGCTGCTCGTTTTGCTATGGTTTGCTGGAGGTTATCTAAATCATGATAAATAAAGGCGGCAGGTAAATAGGCATAATATCCCCAGCTATCTCCGCCGCCTTGTAAAAAATCTTTGTAATTGCCATAATGTTTGAAAGAAACAACATAGACGAGCACAATAATGAAGAAGGCAATTTTTGATTTCATTAAACAAAGAAAATGAATTTTATGCATTGAAGAATATAGTTTGTACTTTTAATCTGTGAAGAAACTGCTTTATTTATTAGTTCCATTGTTGCTGCTGGGTGCAGGATATTTTTTCTGGTCTGAAAATGACAGAGTAATAAATACCGAAAATATTTTTCCAAGATATGTAATTGGGAATGTAGAACAATTTGGAAAGAATAATGGGAAAGGAAATATAATTGCACTCTCACCATACTTGCATACCACTGATTTTTCTTCCCAGACGGCATTTTTCAATATGATGCATTATTATTTCAGTTTTGCACAGCGTAACAAATTATTGAACGATTCCACAATTATTGTCTTGCCGGAATATATTGGCACATGGTTGGTAACAGCAAATGAAAAACGAAGTATGTATGCTGACACATCATTAAAGGAAGGTATGCAAACCGTTATCGTCTCTAATTTATTTAAGTTTGGAACATCATATTTAATATCAAAATCAAAAGATAAAACAAAAGAAGCCATCTTTAAAATGAAAGCAGATAAAATGCTCGATATTTATCAGACAACATTTTCAAAACTGGCGAAAGAATTTCATGTGATAATAGTAGCCGGTTCTATTGTATTGCCGGCTCCAGCTGTAAAAGACGGAAAAATAGAAATAGATAAATCCGGAAAATTATACAACATCAGTGCTGTGTTTGATCTGAGTGGTAAAGTACTTGCACCGTTGACAAAAAAAATATATCCTTTAGCAGAAGAAAAAACATTTACCTGTTGCGCAGATAAGAATACAGAGATTCCCGTTTATAAAACTGCCCTAGGAAATTTAACTGTTTTAATTTGTGCAGATGCATGGTATCCGCAAAATTATAACTCCTTAAAAAATAAAAATATAAATATACTGGCGGTTCCTTCATTCGTTTCAGGAAACGACTCTTGGTTAAAAAGGTGGAAAGGCTACAATGGTGCAGTTACGCCAACGGATGTTGACAAAACAGATATTGGAAACATTACAGAATATGAGGCCTGGAAAAAATACGCGATGCTTGGAAGAATACAAAGTACCCGTATACAAATCGGTGTCAATGTTTTTTTGCGCGGAGAATTATGGAATATGGGAACGGACGGACATACTTTTCTCTGGAACAACAACACCGCTTTTGAGCCAAAAGAACCCGAAGATAAAACAGGCTCACTTATTAACGTTTGGTTGTAAGATAAATTTGTAGCAATCATATAGAATGTTGAATTTTACTGACAGAATTTTATTCAATTGAGTACCGTAAAAAAATTAGCATCTGATACCGCTGCATATGGTGTGAGCAGC
>DAORIK010000199.1:0-3222 GCA_035438465.1 Chitinophagales bacterium
ATTTCTGATGAAAGTAAAATCTTTGCGTTTGGATTATCCACACAGGAAACCAAAAACAATATTTCTTATCTTGGAACGATTATTCCAAAAGAAAAAATTGATACTATTGTTATTGGTATTCCCAAAAAACTGAATAATGAATTAGCGGAAATTGTTCCCAAAATAGAACTCTTCAAACGTCAACTCAAGAATAAATTTCCGGATGTAAAAATTATAGATATGGACGAACGCTTTACCTCAAAAATGGCCTTTCAATCGATGATTGATAACGGCATGAAGAAAAAAGACCGTCAAAATAAAGCATTAGTAGATGAAATTTCTGCTACCATAATTCTACAGAACTTTTTAGAAACACTATAATTTATTAACTTTACAGCAAAATGAATTACTTATCACTTACGACCTATTACTTATAACTAAAATATGCTGCTTCCTGTAACATTATACGGCGATCCGATTTTGAAAAAGCGTGCAGAAGATATTGCTGCTGACTATCCTAATCTTCAGGATGTCATTAAAAATATGTGGCAAACCATGTATGTAGCTTCCGGTGTTGGCTTGGCTGCTCCACAGGTCGGTTTGTCTATACGTTTGTTTGTGGTAGATACTGCACAATTGGCGGAAAAAAGAAAAAAAGAATTCAAAGGAATAAAAAAAGTCTTCATCAACCCTACCATCTTAATTGAAGAAGGAGAGGAGTGGAAATACGAAGAAGGATGTTTAAGTATTCCAGCCATTCGTGAAGATGTATTTCGTAAACCCACTATAAAAATCCGTTATTTCGATGAAAACTTTAATGAATTCACTGAAGAGTTCGACGAAATCAATGCGCGAGTGATACAACACGAATACGACCACATTGAAGGGATTTTATTTGTAGATAAACTAAAACCACTCAAACGCAAGTTGCTGTTGCCGAAACTCAACAAAATTATGCGTGGCGAAGTAGATGTAGATTATCGCGTGAAAGCGTATAAGAAATAATCGATTAACGATTAACAATGCACAATTAATAAAGAAAAAGAATATACACGATACATAATCGTCAATCGTTCATTGTATATCGTCAATTATTTCTTCTTTTTCTTTGCTTTGATATCTTTAATAAATCTTGCCCAGGCAAAAGGATCTGTTAAAGAAATTCCGGGACGTTGATTTCCGTTCCTGTTATAGTAATATCCCACCTGTGACTGCACATACTGACTGAAATTTTCTTTACCGTCAAAATTGGTCTTCTTGGAGATTTCATCCGTCAGTATGGATTGCTCAATTGTATTTTGTGCCAATTCCTGCAAATTATTCGGAATATCCAGATTTAGCATCGCATAGCGCAACTGCCCAGGCGTTGGCAAAGGACGAATAGTGGTGCCGGGCAACTGATAAACTTCTCTTTCAATTGTTATCTCTTTGGTAAAGCTGGTGGTTTCCAAATCAACGGGTATTGCCACTTTAAATGTTTTGTATCCTAATGATTTAACGAGTATTGTATCCCCTTTTCCGGCCACGAACGTAAAAAAACCATCATATCCGGTAATGGTCCCTCGATTTTCATTTTGAATATAAACAGCACAAAGCGGCACAATGGCGCCGGTTTCTGCATCCTTAACAAAGCCGGAAAACTGAATGACATCTTTCGCCTGAACAGCCGAAAGACAAATAAAACCCGATAGTAAAAAAGTGAGAAATCGATTCATCCACATAATTCTTTCAAAATTAATACCAATAATTGGTTAATACTACACTTTACAATATTATAATGTTTTTTAACAGATTTTAAACCTTGAAAATAAACTTAGTGCCTTGGCGGTTTTTAATTAAATTTACACCTCATTTTCAAATTTACAGCATGAATTATATCAAAGAAACTATTGAACTGAATAAAGAACGTTTTGTACAGGAATTAATCGACTGGCTCAAAATTCCATCGGTTTCAGCAGACCCGAAATTCAAGAATGATGTTTTAAATGCTGCGGAGTATCTTAAAAATCAGTTTGAGCAGGCAGGCATGGAAAATGTACAATTGTTGCCAACAAAAGGTTATCCTGTTGTTTATGCTGATAAAATTACGGACGCATCTAAACCAACCGTTTTAGTGTATGGTCATTATGATGTACAACCTGCAGATCCTTATGAACTCTGGACGTCACCACCGTTTGAGCCTGTAGTAAAAACAACAGAAGCGCATCCGCAAGGTGCAATTTATGCGCGCGGTGCCTGCGACGATAAAGGACAAGTGTATATGCATGTAAAGGCACTGGAAATGATGTTGTCAAATAATGATTTGCCGTGTAACATCAAAGTAATTATTGAAGGCGAAGAAGAAGTGGGCTCAGCACATTTAGGTGATTTTTTAGTAGAGCATAAAGAAAAGCTAAAAGCAGATGTTATTTTAATTTCCGATACCGGAATTATCAATAATGAAACACCTTGTATTACGAATGGCTTACGTGGCTTGTGTTATATGGAAGTGGAAGTAGTAGGCCCGAACCGAGATTTACATTCAGGCATTTACGGCGGTGGCGTGGACAATCCGTTGAATGTATTGTGTAAATTAATTGGCTCCTTAAAAGATGATAACGGACATATTACGGTTGAAGATTTTTATGGTGATGTAATTGAATTAACGGATGAAGAAAAGAAACAAATCAATGCGGTGCCAATCACAGAAAAAGCATTTGAAGAAAGTATTGGTTTGCCAAAATCTTATGGCGAACAAGGTTATACATTGTTGGAACAATTAAGCATTCGCCCGACGTTGGATGTGAATGGAATCTGGGGCGGCTATACCGGTGAAGGCGCTAAAACGGTATTGCCATCCAAAGCGAATGCAAAAATTAGTATGCGTCTGGTGCCGAATCAATCTTCTAAGAAAATTGCGGAATTATTTGCCAGACATTTTGAAAAGATAGCACCCAATACGGTGAAAGTAAAAGTAACGGAACACCATGGCGGCGAGCCTTATGTTACGCCGGTAGATTCGGTAGAATTTCAGGCTGCTTATAAAGCAATGGAAACTACTTTCGGAAAAAAACCTTTAGCTATGCGCAATGGAGCCAGTATTCCGATTGTGGCACTTTTTGAAGAAATCTTAGGATTGAAATCGGTGCTGATGGGTTTTGGTTTAGACAGCGATGCCATTCACTCACCAAATGAACACTACGGATTGTTCAATTATTTTAAAGGCATAGAAACTATTCCGTATTTTTATAAGTATTATGCAGA
>DAORIK010000200.1:0-3213 GCA_035438465.1 Chitinophagales bacterium
CGACAAAATTACGCAAAGTTTCCATAATAAAATGCCATCTTTTATTTGTTTTACTTCTGCCGCTAAGTTGGCACGTGTATTATCCAATACTAGTTGATTTTTCTGACTAAAAATATTATTCAGTTCATCTTTATCTGCAAACTTTAAATTAGATTCTGTTCTGTCAAAATTAAAGGCTGCAATGCCTAAGTTTTTATTGTCAGATGATATGTTGTAATGTCCGTCTGACGATAAAGTAGTATTTACTCGAAGTAATACCGTATTTCCGACAGAACGATTTTCAGGTATAAATTCACTTTTCCCATTGGATAATTTAAATACGCTCTCACTCCCGATAGCCATCGAGATGCTTTCATTTTTTAATTCCAGTAAATTATCTTTCCCAATCGTGTAATACAAGGGCTGATTATTTTTTTTGTAAACTGCACAATTGTAAACCATTGGCGCAAAAATCGCTTTAGCCTGCAAATCCGAGAAAGCGGCGTTTAGCGGGACTGCCTGCAAATAAATGTAGCCTTTGCCGGCATCGAATTTTGATACCAGCGGAGAACCGATATTGGTGGCTAAGATTTCGCGTTCGTTATTATTGCTGTTAGATAAAATCGGATAGAATTTAAAAATTTTCGGTGTTTCTACATTTTTGGGTAATTGATTAAATACTCCTTTAAATACATCTTCATTCAAATTAATTTTTGTCACTTCGCCTGATTTTGCCTGTGCCTCACCATAAGTTGCTGCATTATTATTTACTAAAAATGAATTATAAGAAGCAATACTTGTGTTTGTTGCGGGAATGATATAGATATTCCCGCCATTGTCCGTAAATTCTTTCAAAGAAGAAGATAAACCGGAGCTGATTTCTGACAACTGATTTAAAATAATCAACGAGTAATTTTTAAACGTTGAATAGTCGATTTGTCCTTTGTTTGTTTTGACAAAAATAAAATGTGCATCATCAGAAAATATCGAAGTGATATTATTCGGGGTTTCTGCATCTTCTATCGACAACACTTTTTCCTGAGCATCCACATTAAATGCGAAGAAGAATTTGTCATCAAAGGTAATCGGATAATCGTTGAACGAAATTTCTCCTCGCTGCCAGCCTGCTTGTGTAATGGAAAAATTAAACGAATCAATTAAGCTGCTTTGTGCCGGAATTGTAATGTCATCAATAGCTTTTACCGCATCATTTATTTTTACGGAAACTCGAATTTTGTCGGCTTGTGTAGTACCGGCATTTCTCAAACGAACGATTAATTTATTGGTGGAATTTACAGTAAAGACAGGCTGTTCAAACCAGCAGGAATCGACAAACAGATTCTTTTCAGGATTTCCCTGTATTGGTAAAAAGTGTTCGGTAAAAGAGGTGTCGTCACTTTTAGTCAGCATATTTTTCTGAAAATCGGAAATGAAAAAACCGAGTTTGTTTTTGACACCTAAGGTCTGAAACAAAGTTGCTTGTTTCTTAGCAATTTCATTCACACTTTTTATGTTTGGCGATAATTCCACTTTATCAACAGCATCCAGAAAATCTTGTTTTTGCATCCATCGCTGATGCGTACCTTCTAAATCGTTAGTCAGCAAAGAAAATTTATCGCCGGTATTAAATGCATTGGCAATTTCTTTAGCTTTGGATTTTGCAATCGACAGTGCTGCTTCTCCTCCACTCTTCAAACCCATGGAATAGGAATTATCAATATACGCACAAACGGCCGAGGTTCCTTGATTGAGTTTATTTTTATTGTTTCCAATGAAGGGTTGTACAAAGGCTAAAATCAGAAAAAACAAGGCTAATAACCTTGACGCCAAAATCAGGCGTTTTTTCAGTTTTTCGATGGTAGATTTTTCTTCTTGTACTTGTTTTAAAAAGCGGATATCCGAAAAATAAACCTTCTTAAATTTTCTAAAATAAAAAAGATGAATGATAACGGGAATTGCAAGAGCAAACAGTGCGAGTAAGAACCAGGGAAATACGAATTGCATCTTATCGTAAAGATAGGAATTTGTTATAAGTTATTGTTTACTGATTAACAGTTTTTAAGAGATTGGTTGTTTTATCCAGCTTGCAATTGCATGTAATACAATGCCTGCTAAAAAACTATACGTTGCCACATGTAATAAAGGTGTAGATGGAATAAATGAAATATCTACTTCATAAAAAAAGCAATAGATAAATAAGATATTAGCTGTAAACAATATGAATGTTGCCAATAATTGAAGTGCATAAGAAAATTTATTGTTGCTTTTTTGAAAATAAACACCAATAACAGAAAGTGTGCAACCTGATAGTAAAATAAAAATATGTCGGCTACGTTGCATCACTCTGAAAGTTAAATCTAATTTTTCTTTATCAGGAAAGGCACGTAATAAATATTGACCTGTTGCTATAAAAATCAGAACGGTTAGGATACCTATGATAAGATATATTTTTTTAAACATTCAAATAGTTTAAATTATCTATTTCTCAGGCCTCATCTGCGGGAAGAATAACACTTCCTGGATAGATGCCTGATTACTCAGCAACATCGCCAGACGGTCTATACCAAAACCGATACCGGACGTTGGCGGCATACCGTATTCCAAAGCACGCAGGAAATCCTGATCGATAAACATGGCTTCATCGTCGCCGCGCTCCTGCAGTTTTAACTGGTCTTCAAAACGTTCGCGCTGGTCAATCGGGTCGTTTAATTCCGTGTAGGCATTCGCAATTTCTTTGCCATTTATCATCAGTTCAAAACGCTCCACCAAGCCTTCTTTGCTTCGGTGTTTTTTCGTCAACGGCGACATTTCCACCGGATAGTCAATAATGAAAGTTGGCTGTATATAATTGTGTTCACAACGGGCTCCGAAAATTTCATCTATCAGTTTTCCTTTGCCCATCGTATTGTCTACTTCAATATGCAGTTTTTTGCACACATCACGCAAGCCTTCTTCATTCATTTCTGAAACATCAAAGCCGGTGTATGTTTTAATGGCATCGTAGATAGATATACGTTTGTAAGGTGCTTTGAAATTAATCATATTCTCACCCACTTCCACTGCTGTCGTTCCATTCGTATCCATACATGCTTTTTCGAGCAACTGTTCGGTCGTTTCCATCATCCAGAAATAATCTTTGTAGGCAACATAAAATTCCAGCACGGTAAATTCAGGATTATGCGTTCTGTCCATCCCTTCATTTCTAAAGTTTCTGGAAAACTCATATACCCAGTC
>DAORIK010000201.1:0-3147 GCA_035438465.1 Chitinophagales bacterium
AATTACCTGATGCTACGCATTTAGAATTAGCATGGTTTGGTATTGGCGGCAGTATCTCACACGGTACGATGAGTACTATGGTAGAAAATTTAGGTAAAAGCGGTGCTGTTCGCAAAGATGGAAAAATTACACTTTCTCCAACCGGTGCATTCAGTAAAGAAGTAGAATTTAACGGCAAAAAATATTTCAGTATGTCTATTCCCTGGGGCGATGTTTCTACGGCACATTTTACCACAGGCATTCCGAACATTACGGTATTTACAGGTGTTCCGAAAAATACTTATACAATGATGAAATTCCAGAAGTTGTTTAATCCGATTGTCAGCATTGATTTTGTAAGAAAACAAATACAAAACTATGTCGACAAAAAAATTACCGGCCCAACTGCGGAACAACGTGAAAAAGGGAAATCATTGATATATGGAAAAGTAACCAATGCAAAAGGTGAAACCATAGAAGCAAGATTGCAAACAGCAGAAGGGTACAAACTCACAGCAGAAATGTCTTTAATCATTACACAAAAAGTATTGAACGATAAAAGTCTGAAACCCGGTTATCATACACCGGCTGAATTATTTGGTGCTGATTTGATTTTAGAAATGCCAGGTTCAAAATTTATCTGACATAAATTTATTTAAACTTCACCTTTGATTCAATTTGTTGCGCAAGATTTTTACCTTGTAATAATCCGCTTTCTATTGCTTCGCGATAATGGATACCTCCATATAGTCTCGAAATTCCGGCTTCCTGAGCAGCAGCATTAAAAGATGCAAAACTACGTGGTATATAATTATAATATTCCACATTAATGCTGTCTGTAAACGAAACGGTACCCAATAAACTCGTCAGTATTTCTGCGGCAGCTCCTGAACATACTGAATGCCCTGATGGATATTCAGGAAACGGCGGTGTAGGATCTGAACCCTGTCCTGTTGACCAAAGAGAATTCATATAGGCTTTAATATAGGTTTCAGGTCGCAATAAATTATACTTATACTTTGCATCCCAGCAGGAAATAAAAGCATCTGAAGTAGTAATACCCACCATCGCATATAATTCTGCTGCCTTATCTAATTTAAATCCTTTCTGATGGATAATGTATTGCAAAATTCCAATCCAGTGCCCTGCCGGTGTTTGTGTGCCTGTCGGATCACGCCACCATAATACGATATCGTTTTGTGCCGGTGTCCGATTGTTTACCGTATCCATTACCTCTCTTGCCTGTCTGCCAAATGCAGAACTGGTATCTTCGTTAAACAATATATTTTGAGGAATTTCAAACTGGCCGGATGCTGTCATTGTAAAGGAACGCATCTGTCCCCAGTAAGGTTCTGCTGGGTTTAAGTGGGTTGCATCAGTGGGTTCCCAATACCAGGGATGTGTCATATCTCTGGGTGGAACAATATAGCTCATTGTTCTTACTGTCTGAAAGTTATCCGCTGCAGCATATTTCATAATTGCATTCGCAACTAATTTGCCTCTTGCTTTCGATTTTGTAATAATCGAATCCACAACGTCTGTTTTGGTTGCTAAAAAATTATCATGCAATGCATTTATAGCATCCAAACTTTGCATGGTGAGTGCAGGAATAATTGTATCGCATTTCGCAACTATTGAAAGTGCTTCATTCAACACAATACCATAGTCTAAAGAATCTGTATTCGGGGCAATTGTATTTAAACTAAATCCATTAAGTTGTCCACGCAATGGTTTATTGTTTTTGATTCCTTCAACAACACTCTCATACAAAGTAATACCGGTATAGGCATACACTCTTGCTGCGCGGGGTGGATTGATATTTTGATTTCTGACAATCGTTCTGAATAAATTCATCCAGTCGATAGCGACCTTAGCATCGTATCGGGTAGCATCTGAAATAGCATGTTTTAGGGGTGTAATGGGTTCGGATGGATCTTTTTTACATCCTGAAATAAATACAATAAGCACGATAAGAACAGAAGTGTATTTTAATATAAGATGTTTCATTTAGAACAAATGGTTTATGTTAAAGATAAAAGAAACGCAGCCGTAATATATGGCTGCATTTATCTTTAACTATATTTTAGGAAAATAAATGGCTTATTGTAAGATAATATCAAAATCTACCAAGTCAATAAATACCTGCACACGTTCTTCTATTTCTTCTCTGCTTAATTCTTTCAGGCGTTCAGGTCCGAATTTTTCTACACAAAAACTTGCCATGGCGGAACCATAAATTACTGCACGTTTCATATTTTCAAAGGATAAATCCTTGGTTTTAGCAAGATATCCCATAAAACCACCTGCAAAAGTATCTCCGGCACCTGTTGGATCAAATACATCTTCCAATGGCAAAGCCGGTGCAAAGAAAACTCTATTTCCATGAAACAATAAAGCACCATGCTCCCCTTTTTTAATAATCAGGAATTTCGGTCCCATTTCTATGATTTTGTTAGCCGCTTTCACCAAAGAGTATTCTTGTGTCAGCTGGCGTGCTTCTTCTTCATTCACAATCAGCAAATCCACCATTTTCAATACAGTTTTTAGGGGCTCTAAAGCGATATCCATCCAGAAATTCATCGTATCCATCGCTATCAGCTTAGGGCGTTCTGTCATTTGCGAAATCACCTTTGCCTGCAAAGTCGGATCAATATTTCCTAAAATCAGAAATTCCGCTGTTTTGTACTTTTCCGGTAAAATAGGGTCAAAGGCTGCTAAAACGTTCAAATCTGTCACTAAAGTATCACGACGATTTAAATCCATGTGGTATTTTCCGCTCCAGAAGAAGGATTTTTCGCCTTCTTTTACCTGTACGCCTTCAATATCCGTTCCAATTGATTTTAAATAATTGAGTTCATTTTGGTCGAAATCGTCGCCAATTACGCTTACTAATTGCATATCATTGGTAAAATGACCTGCAGACTGGCAAATATAATTGCCAGAACCGCCTGTTATCTTATCTGTTTTGCCAAACGGCGTTTCTATGGCATCAAATGCTACTGTACCTACTACTAAAAGACTCATGAAAAAATTTTTGCAAAGATTGCATATTTATTTTTATTGTCCTACATTTGCACTCCGAAATTATGTATTCTACTTGAATACAGAACAAGGATGCTGATTCAAACAGCCCAAAAAATTGAAGATTCTTCCTTAGCTCAGTTGGTT
>DAORIK010000202.1:0-3140 GCA_035438465.1 Chitinophagales bacterium
ATGCGCCGGGTACGTATACGCTAACGGTAACTAATACCGCAAATGGTTGTACTGCAACAGACGCGGTAACGGTAATCATCGATACTATCCGTCCTTTGGCAGATGCCGGACCAAACAAAACACTAACTTGTGCTACAACAACGGTTACTATTGGTACCGTAGCCATATCCGGAAATTCATATTTATGGTCTCCTATTGACGGATTAGATGATCCTGCTATAGCACAACCATCTACCAGTACCTTAAACAATTATACGGTAACCGTTACAAAAAACTCAAACGGTTGTAAATCTTCTGATCAGGTCATTATTTTACAAAATATTACTAACTCTGCTGCTTTTGCAGGAGATGATTTAAAATTAACATGCTCGAATCAGAGTTATGTAATCGGGTCACCGGCTACCGCTGGTAACAGATACTCTTGGTCTCCTTCAAATGGGTTAAATGATTCTAGTATTGCACAACCAAGCGTTAATTTACCTGGTACCTATACGTTAACAGTTACCAATATAGCCAGTGGATGTACTTCAACAGATGCTGTTACAATTGGTATTGATACTACCCGTCCAGTTGCAAATGCAGGGGCAGATAAAACCATTAATTGTCTTGTAAACAAATATACAATCGGAACACCTGCCACTGGGGGAAATACATATTCATGGCAAGCTTCATCCGGATTAAGTGCAGATGATATTGCACAACCTGTTGCCAATACTTCAGGAATATATGTTTTAACAGTAACCAAAACATCTAACGGATGTAAATCCACGGATGCCATGGAAGTGCTGGTAGATACCATAAAACCAATTGCAGATGCCGGAGAAGACCAAACATTTGGTTGTCCGCATTCAACTATTACATTAGGAGCCTCACCATCCCCTGATCTGTCCTATCTATGGATACGATCTTTAGGACTAAGTGAAAATAATATTGCACAACCGACAACAGATACATCCGGTACATTTGTACTTATGGTAACAAACACAAAGAATCATTGCAGGTCTGCATTTGATACTGTTGTCATAAGTCCTAAAAATTGCAACTGTGTATTTTATGTCCCTACTGCTTTTACACCTAATAATGATGGTATAAATGATGTCTTAAATCCATTTAAAGATTGTGATGATTATACTGATTTGACATTCTCTGTTTTCAACCGTTGGGGTGAGTTGGTTTTCAAATCAAATGATATAAACAGCGGATGGAACGGAATTTATAAGGATGAATCTCAACAGGTAGACAGCTATATCTGGACTTTAGAATATTTTGATGTTCTTTACAACACCAAGAGATTTGAGAAAGGTATTGTTACCATGTTGAAATAATTTTATACAGCGTCTAATTTATTTTAGAAGCAACCTGTGTGTCAAATTCTGCAAAGAATTTTTCCAATTGATGATCTAAATCTTCTGCATTGAGTTTTGCACCGGATATTGTTTCTTCTTTGGGTTGAATTAACACTTGATTAGTATTTTCAAATAAATTTACTTGCAGCAGGTCGGCTAAACTAAGAATCTTCAATAAAATAAATTCCCGATGCTGCAATTCTTCACGCTGATTATACAACTTGTATGTATAGCTTATTGTAATTGATAAACCGGCAGATTGAATATTGGTAAGAAAAACATCAATAGTTGAATTCTTTGTATAGGGATGTTTCAATAATATCGTTCTGACACCTTCTAAAAATCGCTCCACTTTAAATAAGGGTGTATCATATGGAAGAGCAATTTCTGTTTTATATTTTTTGAAGACACGATAACCTTTGTTATCAATCGTCATTTCAGATAATTTTGCATTTGATATATACACTAATGAATCATCTGCTGTTTTAATTCGTGTAGAGCGAAACCCAACTTCCTGTACTGTTCCCTCAAAGGTATCGCCCTTTACCGTATCTCCTATCTTAAATGGCTTATCGATAAAGATCATTACAGATGCAATAAAGTTTTTTACTGTGTCCTGTGCTGCCAACGCTAAAGCCAAACCTCCAACGGATAAGCCGGCAATAATAGTTGCGATATTTACATCTAATGTATTTAATACAAAAAACAGGCCTAAAAAAATTACAATAAATTTCATGAACTTTTGCAACACAACTACAATCTGATCATCCCATAGAGTAGCAGTTTTTTGCGCATATCTTCTGGCATAAAAAATAAAAAGTTCTACTAATTTATATACAATCAATACCATCAGGGAGGCTGCAACAAAATCGATTCCTTTAATCAGCGGCATAGAGTACATCGGATTGATAAATAAAGTAGGAACAAATAATTGCAACACTTTAAATCCGGTCCAAACAGAAATAAGATTAGACGCGAGTCTTAATTTATCTACATCCTGTATTTCTGTAACGTATTTTTTAAATAAAATTCTGTAAAACAAAAATCGAAACAAATATCTCAAGAGGAAAAAACACAATAGGAATGCAAGCATAATTATACCGATTCCAATCCACTGCCATGGATGTAGTTTTAAATATTCTTCATTTTGCTGTACCGGGAACCATTTTGCCCATATATTGGTGCCAAACGGAAATATTTTTTTATGTAAAGATGGCAATGCATCTACCGTTGCCTGGGAATAATACCATTTATCGTTTATTTTTTCTACAAATACCTGCGGCAGTTTATCATATAATACAAATATATGGCGTCGTGTTGCTGAATCCGTATAATTCGGATCATCAGGAATTTTATTTACAATTGAATAAGCATCAAATTTTACATCCAGTATTTCTTTAAGCATTTTAGCTGCTTCAATTCTCTTTTTCTTATTGGGAATATTAAATGAAGAGGCTGCCTGAAGCTCATCATAGGCATTTTTTTTCATAAAATGTGTATGGTTATACACCACATCATAGGGTGAATTATTGGATTCAACTATGGCTGAAAAGCTAAAAAGTGTGCTGATCAGTAACCAAAAAAGAAATTTATACCGAAAAAATCTGTGTTTCATATCCCAAAAATACATCAAAAAACTGCTTTTTTATCTTAAAAAACATTTTTTATAAAAAAAATAAAAATAATTAGTATTGATTATCAATACTTTAAAAATTATTTTGTTAAATTTTACTACTATGTATTGCATAATTCATTGTTTTGTACTTATCTTTGTATCATCAATTACTTGGTAAA
>DAORIK010000203.1:0-3122 GCA_035438465.1 Chitinophagales bacterium
AGGCCGATAGAATGTGTTGATAAAGGTTTTCCGGTAAATCTCTCCTTGTACACTTCTTTACCGGTAATATCTGTTACAGAAATTGTTTGTCCGATATATTTTTGTACGCCTTCAAAGTACAGTTCATCAAAAGTTGGATTTGGAAATGTATTTAATGTTTTAACCGTATTATTTCTGACCTCTGTTGTAATATCCGTACATCCTAACTGATGTGCAAAGAAGTTATTCATGTACCAGACTGTACTGTCAAAGAATGGCTGTACAACAGTGCCAAATAAATCGGTAGAATAAGAGGTGTGTCCGGCATCCGGAATGATATAAAAGGGATTGTACATTCCTAAATTTTCTGCATAGGGATGTAAGATGTTGCTTCCATCTACATACATTAAGGTTACGAGATTATAAGGTCTTCCGCGATTAAAGGGGATTTCAGGGTCCCATATATTATGTACACTTAGGAAATTAGTATGATTATTATCGAGAAAACTTTTATCTCCAAGCGCACCATTAATATTTACGACTCCTAATATTGTTTTACCAAAATCTATAAAATCATACTCACCAAATACACCACCTATACCTGTCAGTGAATTTTTCCAGTCCGGAAAAAGATTATCCAGTGAATCCAAGTATACGGTATGCATTACATTAAATGCTCCTGCACTGCCGCCACATAAGAATATTTTTGTGGTATCAATCCTATACGGATTGGCACTGTCGCGCGCAGAATTGAAAAAATAACGCACCAGTTGTTTTGTATCCTGCACACCACGACCAACAGCTTTTAACATTAAATCCTGAAATAACAGCGATAAAAAAGATGGTTCCAGGCGATAGGTAGCAGATGAAACAACATATCCGCGTTTTGCAAATTCTTCACCCATAGCAACCTGACTTTGGTAGTCTTTTGTTCCAGTCCAGTACGCACCACCGTGTTCAAATATCACCAAAGGTCTGAGAGAAGCAGTATCACCGACCGGTTCAAAAACATCCATTAAAACAGCCTGCATATTACCTGCTGCATTTTTTGCTGTACTGTATGTAATATTCTTTGTCCGTGTGGTTTGTGTAAATATTTTACTGATATAACGACCGCCTTCACACTGAGCGGCAATATTCTTAATACACAAACTAAATAAAAGAAGGATGTATACCTTTTTCATGAAAGAAAGATAATAAATAATTTATGATTTAGCGCTCTCCTTCCGGGTTTTGTTTAAGACGCTGCATATCGTCAAGTGCAGCCGGATAAATTTGTTTGCGAAATGAACTGCTGTTATCTTTTGAGTAACCGGCATACATTCTTTTTATATTAACCGCTAAATCATAATCACTGGTTTGCTGCAAGAAAGTGTAAGGCATATTCAGATATGTAATAAAGCGGTCGAATTCATCTTCATCTAAATCGATAATATTATAGTTATTATATAGACGAAATAAGTTTTTTAAAACAATTCTTTTCGCCTCTTCGGTTTCTAGTTGTGAAGCCACTCTTTTTTCCTTTTCATGTTTGCTCAGTAAACTATACAAATAGGATAAAGGATTGGTAAACGGGCGTGCATCCGGATTTAAATCTGTATTCTTTACGTATAATTTATTTATTTCCTGCCGTATCTGCTGATGAGTGCGTATAGCACTGATTTGTACTTCAGTTAATTCCTGAGGCGTTCGTTGCAACACGATCGTTACAACGTATTCATTTTTTGCTGTTGAATCTTTAAAAGTAAGCTTGGTAGGCACGTGACCTTTTTTGAAGATTACTAAAGAATCTGATTTTAACAGTTTTGCAGTAAAAACCCCTTCTTTATCTGATGAAAATCCTAATTGTAAACGACGAAATGCCACGTCTGCAAAAGGGACAGGATTGTTATTCTCGTCTACTATTTTTGCAGTTACTTTAATTTCATTTTGTTGTGCAAAAAGGAGATTAGATAAAATAAGCGTTGCTATGAATAAGATATTGCGCACGCTCAAAATTACTATTATTCAAAAATAATTCGATGCAAAACATGTTAATTTATGTTGCTATGCATATTAAAATAAGTGTTTGCATTTTATTAATGTTTTCCTAATTTTAGGCTCTATGTCTAAACAATTCGCTTCATATTCTGATGCAGCACTGATTCAATCTTATCAAAGAGAATTAAATGCTGAGTATATAGGTGAATTGTATAAAAGATATTCCCTGTTAGTTTATGGTTTGGCATACAAGTATTTAAAGCATGAAGAAGATGCTCAGGACGCTGTTACAGAAATTTTTGAAATTATACTGGAAAAATTAAAAACACATGAAGTTGAATTCTTCAAATCCTGGTTATTTATCTTAAGTAAAAACCATTTGATGCGCAGCATATCAAAAAATAATTCACTGGAAATCATTGATATAGAAAATATTTCAGAAAAATTTATGGAAAATGAGACAGATTTGTCTCTCAATAAGCAGGAAGAACAAAGTGTTCTTCTTAAACAGGCGATAAGCAACTTAAACGAAGAGCAGCGAACGTGCATTGAATTGTTCTACTACAAGCAGAAACCTTACCAGGAAGTTGCTTCCATAACCGGCTACGATCTGAATAAAGTAAAGAGCGCTATTCAGAATGGAAAACGAAATTTGAAATTATTTATGGAAGAAAATTCAACAGCACATGAAGAATGATTTAATTAAAAAATATCTGACAGATAAGTTATCACCGGAAGAGCGTAATGCCTTTGAACAAGAAATGGAAAATGATCCTTTTTTGATGGAAGCTATAGAGGGTTTGTCCATGGTCAATGGAAAATGGTCAATGGAGAAACTGAATGCATTGGATAATGATTTACAGAACTCTATTGACGCAAAGATTCTAAATCCTCAAAAAGGGAAAATAATTTCAATCTCTTTTTTTAGATATGCCGCTGCTGCCTGCATTGTTGGGATTTTAGCGTTGGTTAGCTGGCGGCTTATTTCGGTTGAAAAAAGCATAGACGAACAAGCCATTTATGCATCGTATTTCAAGCCACTCACAAACCCGGATGCTACCGTACGCGGCGAAAACAATGATACAGAGGAATCAAAAGCCATACAGGCATACGAAAAAGAAGATTATTTTGAGGCTGTAAACGCTTATCAGAAATTGGTGGCA
>DAORIK010000204.1:0-3082 GCA_035438465.1 Chitinophagales bacterium
GCTTTTGCCAATGCTTCTACTTTTCCGGTAGCATCATCGCTCAATCCGCCTTTTTTAAATTCTGCTAATACTTCAGGATGTTTCGCTTCCAGTGCACTTAAAAAATCGCTTTCAAATGTACGCACTTTTTCTACTGCAATATTTCTCAACAATCCTTTAGAACCTAAATAAATAATAGCCACCTGTTTTTCTACCGTTAATGGTGAGTATTGTGGTTGTTTCAATATTTCCACATTGCGCTTACCTTTATCAATTACCGCTTTAGTAGCAGCATCCAAATCAGAACCAAATTTTGCGAATGCTTCCAACTCACGAAACTGCGCCTGATCTAATTTCAAGGTACCCGCTACTTTTTTCATCGACTTAATTTGTGCATTACCACCTACTCGTGATACTGAAATACCTACGTTGATGGCAGGACGCACACCCGCGTTGAATAAGTTCGCTTCCAAAAATATCTGACCATCGGTAATAGAAATTACGTTAGTAGGAATATAGGCAGAAACGTCACCAGCTTGTGTTTCGATAATTGGCAATGCTGTTAATGAACCACCACCTTTTACTCTTCCTTTTAAAGAAGCAGGTAAATCATTCATCGTTTGTGCGATGCCATCGTTATTAATTACTTTTGCAGCACGTTCTAATAAACGAGAGTGCAAATAAAATACGTCACCAGGATAAGCTTCACGTCCCGGAGGTCTTTTTAATAATAAAGAAACTTCACGATAGGCTACTGCCTGTTTAGATAAATCATCATACACGATTAATGCAGGACGACCGGTATCTCTGAAAAACTCACCAATTGCAGCACCCGCGAATGGTGCATAGAACTGAATTGGAGCCGGATCTGATGCATTTGCAGCAACGATTACTGTATATGCCATCGCACCATTTTCTTCTAATGTTTGCGCAATATTTGCTACTGTAGATGCTTTTTGACCGCACGCTACATAGATACAAAATACAGGCTCCCCTCTTTCGTAAAATTCTTTTTGATTAATGATAGTATCGATTGCTATTGCAGTCTTTCCTGTCTGACGGTCACCGATGATTAACTCACGTTGTCCGCGTCCGATTGGAATCATCGCGTCGATAGATTTGATACCTGTTTGCAACGGCTCCGTTACCGGCTGACGGTAAATTACACCAGGTGCTTTTCTTTCCAACGGCATTTCAAATAATTCGCCTCCGATTGGTCCTTTTCCGTCAATAGGTTGTCCAAGTGTATTTACAACACGTCCCAACATACCCTCACCTACACTCAAAGATGCAATTAAGCCTGTACGTTTCACGCTATCACCTTCTTTAATTTCGTCAGAAGAACCCATTAATACCACACCCACGTTATCTTCTTCTAAGTTTAAAGCGATTGCTTTCATGCCGTTCGCGAATTCTACTAACTCACCGGCTTTTACTTGCGATAATCCATAAACACGTGCAATACCGTCACCTACCTGTAGTACGGTTCCTACTTCTTCCAATTCTGCCTCTGTAGAAACATTTCCTAGTTGCTGACGCAGTATTGCTGATATTTCATCTGGTCTTACTTCTACCATTTTATATAATTTTTGAGTTGTTGAATTATAGAATTATAGAATGCTCTATAATTCTTGATTTTTAATTTAAAGAAATTTCTTTTTTTATTTTATTCAATTTATATCTGACAGAATTGTCGTATAATTTTCCGCCAAAATCCACAATAAAACCACCTAAAATAGCTGCATCTGTTTTTTTATTAATTTTCACATTCGGGTAACCGGATGTTTTCTTAATAAAGTCAACTATTTTTTGTTCGTTCGCACTGTCTAATTCAATCGCAGTTGTTACCGTTACTTCCGAGATACCTTTACTTTCATTATACAATCTAAAAAAGGCTGCAATAATTTCCGGCAAATAGGTGTCTCTGTTTTGTCGGATAACCAATTGTAAAAAATTTTCAGTAGCTACGTTAATTTTACCTCCAAAAATCTCTTTTGTTATGGCTTCTTTTTTAAACCCTTTAATAATTGGATTTTTGAATACTAATGATAATTCTTTACTGGATTTTAATGCAGTGTCTATTAATACCAAATCAGCATAAATAACATCTAACGAGCCGGCTGACTCGTTAAATAATGCTCTTGCATATCGTTTTGACAATTTTTCTACTGACATTAGTTCATTTTATCTACCAGTGAATTGATATAGCTTTGCTGGTCCTTACTGGAATCCAGTTCACGACTTAATACTTTTTGCGCGATATCCAGAGAAAGTTTACTTACTTCATTTTTCACTTCTGCCAACGCAGCTTTCTTTTGCGCATCAATCTCACGTTTAGCATCTGCTACAATTTTTGTATAGTCTTCTTTTGCCTTGTTATGTGACTCAGCAATAATTGACTCCTTTAAATCTTTTGCTTCTTTTAAAATTTTTGCACTTTCGGCTTTTGCTTCTTTCAGTAACGCTTCATTATCTGATTGCAATTGCTGCATTTCTGCTTTTGCTTTATCTGCTGCAGAAAGTGCATCATTAATAGACTGTTCTCTATCTTTGATAGCCTTAGCAATTGGTTTTAATGCAAACTTGCCTACTAAAAACCAAAAGGTTAAAAATACTACTGTTGTCCAAAACGCTAAACCTAAATCCGGCGTAAGTAAGGACATTGGATCGAATGCCAATATCATACAAAACCTATTTTATATACACTTAGTGTACGTGAACAATAAATTATCCGTTCATCAAGAATGATAAAATCATACCGATGATTGCTGCACCTTCAATTAAAGCTGCTGCTAAAATCATTGCACCTCTGATATCATTCGTTGCTTCAGGTTGACGTGCAATACCTTGTACTGCATTACCACCTACTAAACCGATTCCAAGACCTGCGCCAATTGCTGCTAAGCCTGCTCCGATTGCTGCTATTCCTGCCATAATTTTTGTTTTAAGTTGTTTAAAAAGTTTATTTTAATAATTAATGATGTTCTGCTGCATGGTGATGGTCTTCAATGGCCGCACCAATGAAAATGGTAGACAATAATGTAAATACATACGCCTGTAAAAATGCTACGAATAACTCCATGGCATTTACAAATAATAAAAT
>DAORIK010000205.1:0-3007 GCA_035438465.1 Chitinophagales bacterium
ATCAAAGAATTTAATAATACTGCTGATACGGCGTTCAGATAATTTTTTATTGTATTCTTCTGAAGCAATAGGAGAAGTATATCCTCTGAATTCTAATGTAACAACATAGCCACTGTCTACCAGGCTTGATAATTCTTTTACCACATCATCTACTCGTGCATAATTTTTATCAATTTGTGAGAAGAATGTGCTAACCGATGAAGGTCCGTCAACAGATTTAGAAGCAAATGCAGGTTGTCTTTGCTTGTAAGATGTATATAAATCTGCATAATTAATGGCATCATCGCTTTCTTTTGGCATATCGTTATCAAAATACAATTCGATTGGTAACATGGACATTATTTTCTCTGTAGTTCTTACGATAGTAATGGCAGGAGATTCTGTTTTAATAACAACCGGTTTTAATACCAATTCTATAGAATCAATATATTGACGTGGAACTGTGTCCGCAGGAATAATTTGATTCAATACAGTGTCAACTAAATTATTTGTAGAATCTTCGTATTTGACTCGAACAATTGTTTCTACGTTAGCAGGAACATACACCGGACATTTAGGACATTGTTTCGTCTTTACTTCGCCAAACTCGTAGTTCAACGCAATCTCAAATGCTCCTTGTGCTCTGGTTGCTTTCTTTAAACCGGATACATTGAAATCATACGCAGCACCTATTCTGAGGGTTTTATATAAGAAAGATAAATAGGCGATAGCCGCATCATTTCCAATGGCTCTGTAACCGGCACCAAAACCAACACCAAAATCTTTCTTTTCAGAAAAACGAACTTCAGCAATTGCATTCACTAACAACTGATTTGCTTTCTTCTGATTTTGAAAGAATACACCCGGTTGTACATTCCAGTTGTCTTTTAAACCAACTTTTGCCTTTGCATATGCAGAGTGTCTGGAAGGTAATTTAGATGATGTGAAATATAAAAAGTTTTGATTAGGTTGGTGTAAATTAGAAGTAGTACCACCAATATCTAAAGTTGTTTTTTCTTTTATCTTAGTTCTGAAATTTAAGCCTAAAGTAAAGTTTGGATAGGAAACATTATTATTTGAAAAGGATTCACCGGTTGGTAAATTAGGATCAAAAGACGAACCGTTGTATTGGTTATCAAATTGTAAGCCTAAAGCATCTAATGATTTAACAGTAATGCCCGCAGTAATGCCTATGGTAAGTAATTGTTTGTCCTTATTGAAATATTTACCAAAATTCATGGTAAGATTAGGATTGAAGATGCTCAAATTTCCATCACCTGCCTTGTCATAAAGAAAACTAACTCCTCCTCCTAATAACCATCCTTTTGGGAATTTTTTTAAGAGCCGGTCATAAGTTGCTGTAGTAGTAGAGTAGGGAACCGGTAAAGTACGCCATTGGTCTCTGTACAATCCTGCTAATCGGTTTGCTTTGCCATATTCTGTGACACCTGCAAAAGCAGGATTCAAATATAGAGGATTGTATTGTATTTGACTAAAATGTGGATCCTGAGCTAAAATCAATTTAGCTGTTGATACTACTAATAAGCCTAAAATTAAATACCTTTTCATATGCGCTAATATAGTTTAATTTTTTTGATAATTTATCTCAATAAGGTTACATTTCCTTTAATGGTTATTTTCTCACCCCGTGAACATTCACCAATAAAATAATAACCATAAGAATCTTCAGTCGCAGGCTGACCCTTATAGATTCCATCCCATCCGATGCTTAAGTCATTACTTTCAAAAACCTGATTTCCCCATCTGTCAACTATAACCAATTTCATAGATTTTAAGATGGATGACCTTGGGATAAAGATGTCGTTAACTTCATCTCCATTTGGGGTAAATGCATTTGGTATGAATACGTTTTCTTTACTACAAGCCAACTCTCTTAATTCTACAAATACAGAATCTGTAAAACTACATCTTGTTTGACCATTTGTTGCTGTTACAACAAACCAGGTGGACTCAGTTAGTATTGCAGTTGGATTTTGTATAGAAGGATCACTCAATATATTTGCTGGTGTCCAATTGTATGACAATTGCTCTGTAGTTGTAACGCCTAACTGTACCTGTTCACCTGGGTTTACAGTTGGTTTATCAGTAACCGCATCAATAGCAGGTAATTCGTCAACTATTAGATTTAACAACACGGTTGAATCGCATCCTAAAGCACTTTCTAATGTTATAGTATACTCCCCTGTCTCATTAAATGTTTCATTGCCAACTGTAAATGCATCTCCACTGCATATTCTCTTTGAAACATTGGTTGTTGCAATCGCATCTCTGACAGTTAAATCAAGAATAATGATGGAATCGCAGTTATTACTTCCCGGTAAAACAACTCTATATATATCAGTTACTTTAAATACCTGATTACCAATTATTACAGAGTCGCCATTGCATATTTCCAAAGAAAGATCTGTTTCAGCAATAGAATCAACAATCAGATTCAGTATTACAAGAGAATCACAATCAGCAACAGAGGTAAATGTATTAAAATAGGTTCCTGTTTTTGTATAAATACTATCACCTATTTGAATAGAACCACCCTTACAGAATCTTTCATTCAGAGTTGTGATAATCGGATCCAAGACAGTTAATTCTAAATTCACAATGGAATCGCATCCATTGGATGTGCTAAGTGTTTCAGAAATTGTCTGGCTATTTTTAAATACCTTATTGCCTATAATAATACTGTCTCCGTTGCAAATAACAAGACTTCCTAAATCAGTAATTACCGCTGGGTTTGTCAATATATCTAAGGTAGCTGTAGTGGCACACAAACCTTGCGATGGAGTGAACGTATAAATAATAGTACCCGGAGAAGCAGTGCTGATGACAGCCGGACTCCATGTACCTGTGATACCATTGTCAGAAGTACTAGGTAATGTTCCTGGTTGTGCATCCACACAATACGGACCAAACGACCCGAAAGTAGGAGTGATATTTGCATTTACAGTTACTGAGACAGTAGCTGTAGTAGCACACAAACCTTGTGAAGGTGTAAATGTGTAAGTAGTAG
>DAORIK010000206.1:0-2955 GCA_035438465.1 Chitinophagales bacterium
CAGACCATTCATGACTGCTGCTGTCTATGATAATACACTCCATTCCGGCTTTTATACAGGTATCAATGGCTTCAATGTATCTTTCCGGAGAAAAAGGCGCCTGTAAATCCAGGGCATTAAACGGTCCGAGGTGATCATAAAGGCTTGCAGATCCGTTTTCTGTGTCAATAACAGCGATCTTAGACCATTCACTAACCAAACCTTTCGCCATTACGAGTGCTGAGTATGTTTTCCCGCTACCCGCCGGGCCAGAAAGATTCAGCCGTAGCTTCGATTTCTTTCTGGTTGCTTTTTGTAGTTGCATATATGTTGTTTTACTGATTACTTAAAAACGGCGGCGTGTTTTTATACCGCCGTTCAGGCCGCCTTAACAATTAACTACCTCCCGCCGGAGCAACCGGTTTTTTAGGTTTATAATTACGGCCTATTTCTTTATAGATTCTTTGTAAGCATATTCAAACAGGGCCCGGATAAGGAATACAGGACTTAAAGCAAGTTCATAAAATCCAGTAAATATTGTTAGCATACGCCGTGTTTTTTAAGGTATTCATCCTCCGCCAACTCCTTAGCCATTTCTTCATCCAGTATCTGCTGCAATGTCCTGGGATCACTTGTAACCGCCGGCTTAATGTCAGCAAACTGTTTTGCGTTCCCCCGGCATATCTGTTCTGGTTCTTCCTGAATAAAAATGTAGTATTGTTCAGCAGATGAAATCATAAATCCTGGTTTAATATTTTATCAGTAAGTTTAATGCCAAGTTTGTCGGCCACAGCGTTGTGGTTGTCCATCGCCATATCACGAACCGTTTTCAACACCACCCGGTACGGGTTACTGCGCAAGGCACGCTTTATTGATATCCAGCAAATCTCACGCTGATCGCCGACCAGTTTGTTTTCTATCTCTATGCAAAGCCGCATGATCTGCAGGTGATCCAGTTTCCCGGATCCGATGGCGGGTGATGTGGTGATGTTTAGCATGGTGTTATTTTTAATTGACACCACAATACTAAATCAATATTTCTGAATAAAAAAATTATTTTTCTGTTTTTTTATAATTATTTTTACCTTACCTTAGCATAAACATTTAAAAATGGCACGTACAAAGATACCGGCACAAGAAAAAATAACCCTGGTAAAAATATGGGTTAAGCGGAAGAATGTCAAGAAAGCGACAGCGGAAGCAAAGGTGATCCAGGAGAAGTATAACAAATAATTATTTCCCGTCCGGCCATGCCGACAAACCGTTTGTTGTAGGCAGTTGCGGTTATTTAGCACTAAACTTCAATCGGAGCAATGTTTTTTGTTCTTTTTTATGGGTTAGGGGGAAATATTTTGTTAAATAATTTGTAAATACAAAATAAATACTTACCTTTGTAAGGTAATTAAATAACAAGACAATGAAACAAGTAATCGGATTTGCAACACAATTTTACACACTTTGGAATTACGAATCAGTTCCACAATACAGAACAGATAGTTATGGTAATCATCATCAAACGGGTGTTGACCATAAATACTACTACATAAAGAATGTTTCAACTGATTTGGATAAGGTAAAATCATTATTCCCTAATGTTGAAATAGATAACGAATTGAGAGGCACAAGCTCATTTACTCGTAATGAAAAACTTGATTTACCAGAGAATTATTTTTGGGCTGGGAAATATGCTGGCAAGTTGATTGATGAAATTATGGAAAGTGATTTTCAATACTGCCTTTGGAGTTCAGAAAATTACAATATGCCATACATAACTAACCACCCAAAATATATAGCACACTTTGAAGCAATTGAAAAGCAAAAGCAATTAGAAATATCCAAAGCCCAAACTGTAAAAGTAGGTGATGTTGTTGAGTTGGAATTTGTGAAAAATGGTTACAATGCTAATGACGATTACACAGAATGTTGGACAGAAGCTAATTTAGGTGCTACCGTTTTAAAAGTGCTTTGTAGTGGTGTAAAACCTGTAAGTGGTATGTATCCATATCTAATGCCTTTTGTTAATGGTAAGGCTCAAAAAACAAAGGGCAAAAAGATAGAAGTAAAAGTATTAGAGGTGTTCAATACTTTTAATTATAGTGGTCAAATTGAACAACAAATAAAAATATCCTAATGAGCAATACAAAAAAAGTAACGGTAAGCCTTACTCCTGAACAACAGGAGAAGGCTCGTTCTTTGTCTAAAGATTTATTTGGCAAAGAAAATATTTCAGGACTTGTCGGATTTTTGATTGAGCGTTGGGAAAAAGAACAAAAAACTTCCACAAATGTCAAATCGAAGCCGTCACGTAGCAATGGAGCATAACGGTTGGCGGCTTGGCGAAGGCTGCCTAACGGATGCTCAAATTTCGCACAAATTTCAATGGCAGCTTTTGCCAAACCGCTGTTATACGCTGGCACGGTTGATTTAGTAGAATGTTCAATTGGAATACAAAACCTTTTTCTTTTCTTTTTTAAGGGAGGGAAATTTAAAAACAAAATAAATGAAAGTAATAAACGAAGATTGTATGTATGGTTTAGACCAAATGGCTGAAAATAGTATTGATTTACTAATTACAGACCCACCATACTCAACGCCTGTAATAACGGCATTTGGGAGAAAGAAGTTTAAAAACTTGGCTGATTTATCAATACAAGAATTTTACTTTACTGAAATGAAAAAGAAACTTGAACGCACATTAAAACCTGATGCACCTGTTTTCTTTTTCTGTGATGACAAGTTTTATCCAATACTATTTTCAGCCTTTTATGATTGGCAAAATATAGGGTTGATTATTTGGGATAAAAACAAAATTGGGATGGGCAAGCCTGTAAGGAAACGCCACGAACTTATATTTTACGCAAATCAATCATTCAGGGATTTTAAGCCACACGGACAATTTACACACCTGCCAAGTGTATTGAATTTTAAACACGATAGCGAAAAAATACACGGCGCTCAAAAACCTGTGGCTTTAAT
>DAORIK010000207.1:0-2912 GCA_035438465.1 Chitinophagales bacterium
GGTTCGTGTGTCGGCTTGCAGCTCTTTTAATTTTGCGAAGGGTTGGCATTTTGTCCACTGTTTTTCTGTCGGTTTATGTTAGTACTGTCGGTCTTTTAGGGTTGCTTGTAACTCTAAAATAGGCGCAATTGATGAAATTTCCAAATATTTGTAAATTTTATTATAATGTACTATTTGTCAATTGCTTGTAAACCCTAGCAATACAAAATGCGCATTGCGTATTTTGTATTTATTTTATCTCGACAATACAAAATGCGAAGTCCACAATCATTGTATATTATCTAAAGGACTTTTTACCCTTTTTAAATCTTTTTTAGTTACATGAGTATATATCAATGTCGTATTAATGCTATTATGTCCTAATAATTGTTGAATGAAGCTGATATCGGTGCCATTTTCTAATAAATGGGTAGCAAAGCTGTGGCGTAGACTATGTATGCCTACTTCTTTATTTATATGTGCTCTGTTCATAGCTGCTTTAAAAACTTGTTGTGCACTTCTGGTACTATATTTTTCTCCATATTGTCCTTCAAAAAGATATTTTTTGGGCTTGTATTCTTTAAAGTAAGCTCGTAACTGTTCTAAAACGCTTTCGGGTAAATTCACATATCGGTCTTTCTTTCCTTTTGCCCTTTCAATAAATACCTGCATGTTTTTACTGTCAATATCAATGATTTTTAGATTTGTAATTTCGGAAACGCGTAAACCCATACCATAGCATAGTTTCAGCATGGTATTGTGTTTTAAATTTATAGTTTGTTCAAAGAGTTTTTTAATATCTTGTGCATTAATAACTTTTGGTAATTTAGATGGCTTTACTGGTCGCGGTATTTCCATAAATAGCTTATCTCTTTTCAATACCTGTTCAAAATAAAATTTTATAGCATTTATACGACTATGCAAAGTAGCTTCTGTCAGCTTTAACTCATTTATACAATATAACAGATAACTTTTTAGCTTAGTTGCATCACAATTCTCTACAGGATAATCTTTTAAGATGTACAATAGTTGCGCAAATTCATTCCGGTATGTTTTTATCGTACTTTGGCTATATGCTTTTAATTGAAGCATTTCTATTAATGAACTGAGAGCATCTTGATTTATCGGATGAATTTTTAATAAAATTTCTTTCCCAAGTGGTTTGATTTCCATTCCAAACTTTTCGCGATATTGGGAAGTATCTAAAACATACCAGGCTTTTTTACTTTGGCTCCATTTTACTCCGGCTAATTTTTTTACACGTTCCACTAATTCTTTATTATAGGGAAACTTTATCAGAATTACATTTTTACCTTCATGAACATCCAATTCATATTTTACTTCTACGGACATTTGTATGTTGTTTACTATTGAGATACAAAAACAGGTGAATTTCCATAAATTTTTCTCTATCGGTTGGTGTCCTCACCAACCGAAAATCGAAAATAAATTTCTAGATAATTGGTCATTAATCTAAAATCACTAAATTTAAATATGCATATATTTCATAAGCGACAGGGACAGATGGAACAAGCGCAATGCTATTTTTATACAGATACTATTCATGGGTTCAAAAATTTATTGGAAGACGATAAGATAAAAATGATTATTATTAATTCTTTAAAATACCTTACAAAAAACAACATAGTTGAACTATACGGGTATGTAATTATGCCAAATCATATTCACTTACTTTGGAATTTTCTAAAATCAAATGGTAAAGAAAGTCCCGCAGGTAGTTTTACAAAATATACAGCTCATGAGTTTAAGAAATACTTAACAGAAACAAATGTAAAATTGCTGCATGAATTTAAATCAAATAAAGCAGATCGGTTGTTTCAGTTTTGGAAACGAGATCCTTTAGCTGTACCAATGAGCACAGAAGAAATTTTTATTCAGAAGTTGGATTATATACATCAAAATCCTGTAAATGAAAAATGGAAGTTGGCAAGTTTGCCTGAGGATTACAGATGGAGCAGTGCGAGGTTTTATCAGAATGGCATAGATGAGTTTGGAATATTGACACATTATATTTCATAGTTTCGGTCGGTGAGGACACCAACCGATAGAGTTAATTTCCATAAATTTTTTATAAAAAATAAATCACCAAATCTCATTTCAAAATACTATTTTTAAATTCTATGGAAATACAACAGCAGCATCATCTAACGAACGGTGAGTTTTTTCTGCAAAATGAACAGCATCAGAAACTAGCTGTAATGACTTATGTTATGGCAGATGATGATACAATGTTGATAGAGCACACTGTTGTAGATGAAAGCCTCGGCGGGCAAGGTATTGGTAGAAAATTAGTAGATGCCGGTGTGCAATTTGCACGAGTAAAAGGGTTTAAAATAATTCCGCAATGTCCGTATGCTAATTCTGTATTTCATAAAACACCGGAATACGCGGATGTTTGGATGAAATAGGAAATGGTCATTAGTCAATGGTCATTATTCACAGGCAATGATTGATAAATTATAAATTTTAATAAATAAATCTTAATTCTGAAATATGGAAAGTACTACTAAAGAATACAGCAAAGACGATGTAACGGTGGTTTGGCAGCCACATAAATGCATTCATTCTGCTAATTGCTGGCGCGGATTACCCAAAGCGTTTAATCCGAAAGAAAAACCCTGGATAAATCTGGAAAATGTAACATCGCAAGAAATTATGGAACAGGTACTGAAATGTCCGAGCGGTGCGTTGAGTATTAAGAATGCAAATGAAAATGAAGAGGAGAGTGCGAATATAAGTACAGAAATCGTTATCCTGAAAAACGGACCTTTGATGGTGAAAGGTAGTTTATCTATCAAACATAAAGACGGCAAAAAAGAAACACAGAAAGACGTTTATCTTTGCCGTTGCGGACAATCGGAAAATAAGCCATTCTGGTATGTTGCACTCAAAAAATGCGGATTCAAGGCTGA
>DAORIK010000208.1:0-2879 GCA_035438465.1 Chitinophagales bacterium
TAAGCTTTCAAACTATTTTTGAATCTATCAGCAAAAAAGCAAACGTAGAAGACACGCGTTATAAATTTTATTAATGAGAATTCGTCATTGCGAGCGAAATAAAGTGTAGTGAAGCAATCTGTTCAACAAAAAAAGTGAAACTTTAGTTTCGCTTTTTTTGTTTTATTGGAAACGTGTATATTGCAATCAAATGCCAGATAACCTGATTAATAAAGTAGCGCAGAGTGGCTTAATCACTTTAGATTTGGAAGACTTGTTTCCGAAAGAAGAAATTCTGGAATTTAATATGAAAGATTTTTTATTCAGGGGATTAATCTTAAAAGAAAAAGAATTCAGAGAAGCATTGAAACAACAAGACTGGTCACTATATGCAAATAAAACAACAGCAGTTTTTTGCAGCACAGATGCCATCCTTCCGCAATGGGCATTTATGTTGGTTGCTTCTTATCTCTCTGCGCAAACTGATAAAATATATTTCGGCTCCAAAGAAAATGTGGAATATAATTTGTTCTTACAAAATATAAAAAACACAGACGAAAATAAATACAAAGATGAACGCGTTATTATAAAAGGATGCGGAACAAAAACGGTAACAGGGGAAGCATATCTGGAAATTACAAAAAAATTGCAACCGGTTGTAAAATCCTTGATGTTTGGAGAAGCTTGCTCAACCGTACCAATTTATAAGAAAAAATAAAAGGTATAGATTTCTCTCAACACATTACGTATCATATACCGCTATTCTGTAAAATATCAATGAGTGATGGCATACCAAACGCGAATGAATATCAGATATTCCCTGTCTGCAACAGGCAGGCATGTGCACCATTAAAACAATAAAAATATACACATGAAAAATAAACTCTCTTTTTTCGCCCTTGGTTTTTTTGCATTTGCAACTATTGTCTTGTTTGTTAATGCAACAGGAGATTCTTCGGGCATTTATTTCCCTTTTATAAAATCAAACACAAAACAGGAAAATCTGGCCTTGCCGATACAAACAGCTTATGCGGTAAAAATACCGGAAAGTATAACATTTGCCGGTGAAGCGGTGCCTTTGGATGACCCGGAAGTGCGTGAACGCTTAGACAGAGAGTTAACGGTAAATGCTTACTGGCAATCCTCTACTATTATAATGTTGAAACGTGCAAATCGTTGGTTGCCTTCAATAGAGAAAATCTTAAAAGAAGAAAATGTGCCGGATGATTTTAAATATTTATGTATGGCAGAAAGTGCATTGGATAATGTGGTCTCACCATCAGGAGCATCAGGGTTCTGGCAATTTATGAAAACCACAGGTACTCAATATGGGTTGGTAATAACAAGTGAAGTAGATGAGCGTTATAATCTGGAGAAAGCCACACGAGCCGCATGTAAATATTTGCGCGATGCAAAAGATAAATCAGGATCATGGACAGCTGCGGCTGCAAGTTATAACATGGGTTTAGCCGGTGTAAATAAGCAGCAAAGTCTGCAAGGAGAGACGGAATATTATCATTTACTTTTAAACTCAGAAACGAGCCGCTATGTGCAGCGGATTATTGCGATAAAAACTATCCATCAGAATCAAAAAGATTTCGGATTTTATCTGAATAAAGAAGATTTATATCCGGAATTAAAATACACCACACAACAAGTTTCAGGTTCCGTGAACTGGGTAAGTTTTGCAAAACAAAATAATATCAGCTATAAATTATTACGCATCTATAATCCATGGATTCGTGATTATAATTTATTCAATAAAGAGAAACGAACCTATGAAGTGAAAATTCCTGCATGATTTATTTCAGCAGCATTACAGTGCCGTTTTGTGTATATTCTTTATCGTCTTTACCTCTGAATTTAATAAGATAGATATAGGCATCTAACGGAGCCGGTGCATCTTTATAAGTTCCATCCCAGCTGGCATTTACGTCATTCGTGGAAAATACTAAACGGTACCATCTGTCGTAAATTTTAAAATCATAATTATCTGATTTGGCATATAACAAAAATGGCTTGAAGGTATTATTGTGTCCTGTGGGTATAAACGCTTGCGGTACATAAGCTCTTGGTTCAGGCTGCACACAGATAATATTGGAATGGCTTTCCAACGTTTCGCGTGGTACATTGTCGTTATTATTTTCAAATAAGGCAGTAACACGATAACAAACCTCTCCCAGAGAATCTAAGGAATAATCAAACAATGCAGTTTCTAAGAAAGTAGTTTCTGTTCTGTTAAAGTTACCCATAAAAATGGTATCACCATTCACTATTTTATCTAACCGGAAGTTATCAAATGTAATATTGTTTATTTCAAAACCACTCCAGATAACAGAGGCTTTATTATTGTTTTTTACTTTGATTCCTATGCGTAAAGTTGTCGCGGTGTCGGATGAGTGAGTACTAAAACAACTGTCTAACAGATTTACTTTGTAGGTGTATGTTTGATTGCCTACAGGTAAGTTGGGATCTGTGAAAAGATAAGTATTTACATCGGGTTCAGTTGGCGTGTTAATAATTGGCGTGAAAACAATTCCATCATTACTTCGTTGCAAAATAACTGTCTTTGCAGGAGCAGCTGTTGTATCTTTTTTATACTCAATAATTATGTTTCCGTTTTCAACCGAGATATTACGGATATAATCATCTGTCGGTTTTTTTATCACATCTGCACTGAAGCATCTTTCATTAGAAAATGCAAAAGAACCATTCGGTAAATTAGCTTTTATGCGAATACAAACAGTATCTCTGAAAGGAATGTTTTGTAATAAAAAACTATTTGCTGAAGCAGCTTGCACTGATACTACGGAGAATGCGCCGTTGTTGATGCTTTCCTGAATTTCATAGCTGACAACTGTAGCACTTCCTATTTTGTAAGATTGCCATGAAATATTTGC
>DAORIK010000209.1:0-2843 GCA_035438465.1 Chitinophagales bacterium
CGTTACCTGCAAGTGCTACATTTCGTTTTCAAATGGAAGTTCCGTTAAAAAACTTTTATTAAAATCTCCCACCCGCTTTTTAATGAGTTCAAAATATTGTTCTTGTTTTTCCATAAGTATAAATTGTCTTTTGGTTTTTACACAGGTTAATCCAACCGTTCCACTTCCTCCAAACGGGTCTAACACTAAATAGCCTTCATTCGTAAATGATTTTACAAAAAACTCAACCAATCCTTCAGGGAATGTCGCAGGGTGTAATTGCTTATCAGAAAATTGGTTGCTTACATTATTCACATTTATCACATTTGAAGGTCTTGCAAGTCCTAAGTTCCTTATGTTAGTGGTATTCATTCCAGTCATTCCACTTCCGTTTTTAGGTGCTCCACATTGCTTTCTATAAGTCCTTGCAATACTTTCTTCCTTTATCGGTGTTCCACAAGCCACAGGGTTAAATGTGATTTCGTTTGGTGAGTTTTTTGTAAAGTGGTATATCGGCTCAAACGCATTTTTAAACCTTCCTTTTAAACTGCCAGGAAAAGCATTTTTAGTCCAACAATATTCTTCCACAAACATAAAGCCTGTTTCTCTTTTTAGTTGGCATATCAAATCATAAACATACAGGCTTCTTTCACCATTATTGGTATGTGGCTTTATGTTTAAAAAGAAACTTCCAGTAGGTTTCAAAATGCGTTTTATCTCTGCTCCAATCGGTAAAAACCAATCAACATATTCACTCTCATTTGTGCCTCCGTATGTTGCTTTTCTGCGTTCAGCGTAAGGTGGTGATGTAAAAACCAAATCAATGCTATTATCATCAATGGTTTTCATCAAGTCCAAACAATCTCCAAACAATATTTCTTTTTTTCCTTCGCTCATTTTAATAAAAGTTTTTTTCGTTCTCCGTATTTAAGTTTTGTCCTAATTAACCGCACCAGCAGGTAACAAGGTATTTGCAAAATTGCCCATCAACATTTGTGCTTAATTTGAAGTATCTGCAAGGGCAACTTCGCAAATACCCAACCGTTATAAGCAACTTTGACGAACCCGATATAAACGACTTTTTTTATCGTATTCGACATTCTCTTTTGGTATGATTTTAACATCACTTATTAATATTTTACAAGGTTCGTCTAAATACCAAATATGTTCGGGGTCGCTTTCGTGTATCATACCAGCTTCACAGTATTGTGGTCTAATCCCTTTTGGTTGAAAATAAATTGTTTCCATAAATAAAAGCTGCTTATAACAGCGTATATACAAGATACGCCTACAAGCGTTTGTTTATAATTTAAAATTTCGTTAAGGCGTACCTCGTATATACGCAAAACGTTATAAGCCATTTTAAAGACACCCTGCATTTTCAGTTATCCTTAAAAATGTTCGGTGGACAGGATAAAAAGTTGTTTTGACAAATGAAGCTAAAGAGTAAGTACCTCCATCAATGTAAAACTTGACCTCTTTTTCTTCTCCTGAAAAATCTTTAAATGACAGACCTAAAAAGTGAGTATCTTCTCTTACTTCGTTTGTTTCAACCTTAGTTATAAGTATAGTTGAGTACGCAGAAATAATAGAACCAAAGTCAGTATCTGCCACAGTTTTAATACAAAATACTTCCTTATTTAGTAAATATTCCTCAACCGTAATTCCTTGTTTATTTTCGTCTAAATATATTTTGCTCATATTAAAATGTTATTTTTTTGTTTTGTTTATGAATTTTATATCCGTACAAATTTTCGTTTCTAATCCAAAGCCAAGTTTTACCATCCCCAATTCTAAAATCTAAAGAAGGTAAAAACAAAACTTCTATAGATAAATAAATTGCAGGTTTTTTATCCCACTTATGCAAGTGAATGGAAAATAAAGCCCTGCTTCTAAATAAAAATGGAAATACAAATCTTAAAATGTTTAATCCAAATTCAGTTTCTTTTGACCAATTATCACAAATACATTTCCAACGAATTGAAAAAAAATTTTTGATATTAATGTTTCCCTGATAGAAATTAAACCACCAGTTGTATTTCTTTATTTTAAACGGTTTGTAAGGCGAAAAAAAACGGCTTATAACATTGCATTTACGCAAGTTGGGCTGACGTGGTTTATTCGGCTTCTGTAATTCTATTTTACTTTTGTACATATATTCAACTTTTGTTTTTCAAATCCCAACCTGCGTAAATGCTTCAACGTTAGTGGCAAGTTTAAGAACCGACATACACCCATTCGCCACCATAAATACTATCTCGTTTATATTTACCTTTCCGAATTGACAAATTTTGACAAAGAATTTCCATTACAATTCTCATATCAATGTGGTGGCAAACCAAAAAGTATTCTAAACTTTCAGAAAACCATTTATCTTCAAAATCATCTTCTGAATGGCAATCAGCTTCAATTCCTAATATTTCAGCAATATCTCCAACCCAATCAGAATTTCCATAAGGTCTTTTGCAATCTTGGTAAAAATGACCTGCATTATAATCATCTCTAAAGAACACCCATTCAATCTGATTTCTTTTTATCAGTTTTAAATGATTTTCAGTTACTTCAAACTCTTTTAAATTTGAAAGTTTAGCATAGTAGTTCCCATAAGGAATACCTTTTTCGTGTTTCTCACACTCGTATCTATCTTTAAACTTTGTACCATCTTTGGCTTGATAGACTTTTACTTTTTCTTCAATTACTTGCATATTTTAAAATTTTAATTCGTGATAAAAACCTGCCACTAACACACGTTTGGCAAAAAAGCGGTTTTAGTGCTAAATTGAACATTAGTGCTTTCTATTGGCTTTTGTGCTAAACTGAAAGTTTGTGCTTCCAAGTCCGCTTCTTCGCCAAGCACTCGGACG
>DAORIK010000210.1:0-2753 GCA_035438465.1 Chitinophagales bacterium
GTTAGTCGGGATAGCTGTCCCGAGACTTCGGGAGAACCAACGACTTTTTTTGTTTTTTTTGAAAATAAAAAAGCCTCACAATACTGTGAAGCTTTTCTTTGGTTAGTCGGGATAGCTGGATTCGAACCAACGACCTCCTGGTCCCAAACCAGGCATTCTAACCGGGCTGAACTACATCCCGATGCGGTGAGAGAGGGATTCGAACCCTCGGTACAGTTTCCCGTACGTCAGTTTAGCAAACTGGTGGTTTAAGCCAACTCACCCATCTCACCTCCTAAATTTCCTTTTAAAAGAACTTTGGGACGGCAAAGATAGGTTTTATAAAAGAACTTTACAAATCGATGTAATTTTTTTTCAAAAATTACAATCTCTCGAACGCAAAATTAAGAATTATTTTATCGATTTTCAACATACTCAGTACTTTAAAAATGTACTTTAATATATTAATAACGTTTTTTGAAAATAAAAAATCCCGTTTCGAAACTTCGGAACGGGATATATATTGTACATTAAATTCAACAGATTCCTCACTGCGTTCGGAATGAAGACGTTAATTCTATAAACTTAATTCAATACGTTTCTTTAATTCCTCTACTGAATCTCTGAATTCTTCATCGGTATCAATTAAGTTACGTACCGCCTGACAGGAGTGAATAACCGTACTGTGGTCTCTGCCGCCAAATTGTTGTCCGATTGCTTTTAAAGATGATTTTGTATATTCTTTCGCAAAGTACATCGATAATTGTCGAGCCTGCACAAACTGACGTTTACGGGTTGGCTCTTTTAATTTTTCTACTGCTACCTCAAAGAAATCGCATACGGTTTTCTGAATCATATCCAGTGAAATCTCTTTTGTAGCATGTTTTACAAAATTGATAACTGTCTTCTTCGCCAAATCCAGCGTAATATCCTGACGGTTTAAAGTTGCCTGTGCTAAAATTGATGTGAGTACTCCCTCCAATTCGCGCACATTTGTTTTAATATTTGTTGCAATAAAACGGGTCACATCTTCATTCATTTCAATGCCATCTGCATGTAATTTTTTCTCCAAAATAGAAATACGTGTTTCGTAATCAGGTATTTGTAAATCGGTAGTCAATCCCCATTTAAAACGTGACAATAATCTTTCTTCCATGTTTTCCAAATCTTTGGGTGCACGGTCGGAAGTTAATATCAACTGTTTGCCGTTTTGGTGTAAGTGATTGAATATATGGAAGAAAATATCCTGTGTTTTTGTTTTGTTAGCGAAAAACTGAATATCATCAATAATCAATACATCTATTTGCTGGTAGAAATGAATGAAATCATTTGTGCTGTTATCTTTAATTGCCGTTAAAAACTGGCTGGTAAACTTTTCAGAGCTTACGTACAATACTGTTTTCGTAGGCGAATTTACTTTGATAAAGTTTCCGATAGCCTGACCGAGGTGTGTTTTTCCCAAACCAACGCCACCATATATTACTAAAGGATTGAAAGCGGTACCACCCGGTGTTTTTGCAACTGCCATACCGGCACTGCGGGCAAACTTATTACAATCACCTTCTATAAAAGAATCAAATGTATAATTCGGATTTAATTGTGAATCAACGTGTATCTTTTTTAAACCGGGAATAACGAAAGGATTTTTAACCATAGGGCTTGAAAAAACCGCAGGCATAGAAACCTCGTTCGTGCCATAAACTCCTTCTCTATAATTTGGAACGTCAATTGTTTTGGGTTCGGATTTAAGTCCGTTGGAAGAATCTACTAAAATTCGGTATTCTAATTTGGCATCATCGCCTAATTCTCTTTTGATAGTTTTGCGAAGCAAGGTAACGTAATGTTCTTCAAGCCATTCATAAAAGAACTGACTTGGCACCTGAATGGTCAGGATTCTACCGTCAAGTTTGACCGGCTTAATAGGTTCGAACCAAGTTTTATAGCTTTGTACATTAATGTTATCTTTAATTATTTTGAGACAATTTTCCCACACAAGTTCATGCTTGTTTTTCATACGCTCTATTCGGTTTTTAGAAATTAAAAATGATAACCTATCGACGAATCTAAGTTGAGGAAAATTTCTTAAATAAAAAAATTATTTTTCTATTGACTTTTTATCAACAATTACAGTTTGAGAGTTTGATAACTTTTTTCGTAAACTTTTTTCAAAAAAATAATCTAACTGACCTATTTGAACTCCTGCCCATCCTACCTGGTTTATTAAAACCTCTTTTCCGTCTTTATTTTTTACCTTGGTTGGAGTATCTAAAAAGGTATGTGTGTGACCTCCAATTATCAAATCTATGTTGCTCGTATTTTGTGCCAGCACTATATCCGACACTTTTGCATTCTCGTATTTATATCCTAAATGTGACAAGCAAATTATAAAATGGCATTTCTTTTCATGCTTCAAAATATCAACCTGTTCCTGCACGCATTTTACAGGGTCTAAATATTTCGTATTGGTGTATAATTTATCGGGAACCAATCCATTTAATTCAACTCCGCAACCGGTAATGCCAATTTTTAATTTTCTTTTTTTAAGCGTGATATGTTTATGTACTTTTCCTGCAACCGGAGTGTTTGTAAAATCATAATTACAATTCACAAACGGAAAATCAGAACGCGCTATCTGTTTTGCCAGGATTTCAATCCCTCCGTCAAAATCGTGATTACCAATAGTTGCAGCATCATAGCCCATTTTATTCATCAAATCAATTTCCAGATCGCCGTGAAAAAAATTAAAATAAGGTGTTCCCTGAAAAATATCTCCT
>DAORIK010000211.1:0-2690 GCA_035438465.1 Chitinophagales bacterium
TCTACACGCACAATCGCAACATCGGTTCTGTTATCGGCTTCTTTCTTCGCCAGTAAATCATAATAGATTTTTCCGGTACAGAATAATACTTTTTTTACTTTGTTAGCTTCGTCTGTATGTTCATCATCAATTACTTCCTGGAATTTTCCTTCATAGATTTTTGAAATCGGGTCCACACATTTCGGATGTCGCAACAACGATTTCGGCGACATATTTATCAATGGTTTTCTAAACGACCAGGCTAATTGCCTTCTGATGGCATGGAAAAAATTAGCAGGTGACGTAATATTGGTCACTATCATATTATTTTCACCACATAATTGTAAGAAACGCTCTAAGCGAGCAGAACTATGTTCAGGCCCTGCACCTTCATAACCGTGCGGCAGTAACATAACCAAACCGCTTTGGCGGTTCCATTTTGTTTCGCAAGAGGCTATGAATTGGTCAATGATGATTTGCGCACCGTTGTCAAAATCACCGAACTGCGCTTCCCAAATGGTAAGCGGTGCAGGCGACGGCAAAGAATAACCAAACTCAAAACCTAAAACACCATATTCTGATAAATGTGAATTGTAGATATGAAATTTCCCCTGTTTGCCATCTTCAGCAATATGATCTAAACGATTGTATTCTTCATTCGTCACTTCATCATACAAACAAGCATGACGATGTGAGAACGTGCCGCGCTTCACATCTTCGCCACTTAAACGTACATCTTTACCATCTAATAAAATAGAACCATAGGCTAATAACTCACCGGCTGCCCAATCCACAGTATTGTTTTCACGCATCAACACACGACGTTGCTCCAGATACTGCTGAATTTTTTTCAAAGGTTTGAAACCATCGGGAACTTTTACCAAAGCCTTAATTATTTTTACTAAATTATCTTTAGAAATTTTTGTTTCCGGTGATGATTCAAAATCTTCAGCACTTGCTTTTTTCAAGGCTTTCCATGCTAACTCAGTGGATTGTGGGGTATATTTTTTTTCCTGTTGTTTGTAATCGTTCAATCGTGCCTGTAAATCTGCCCAAAATTCTTCTTCCATTTTTTTTGCAAACTCAGCCTCAGCCATGCCCCAATCATACAACTTTTTCTGATACAAATCGCGCACACCAACATGGTCTTTTATGATTTTATACATTTGAGGTTGTGTGTAAGAAGGATCATCCCCTTCATTGTGACCCCATTTTCTGTAACACACCATATCTACAAAAACATCTTTATTAAAACGTTGGCGATATTCTGCTGCTAATTCGGCTACATACGTTACACATTCTACATCATCGCCGTTTACATGAAACACCGGTGCCTGAATGGCAGAGGCAATGGATGTACAATAATTAGAAGTACGTGCATCATCGAAATCTGTGGTAAAACCAATTTGATTATTGATGACAAAATGAATAGTACCGCCAACAGTATAACCTTTCAGTGATTGCATTTGCAATACTTCATACACAATGCCTTGTCCGGCCACAGCGGCATCGCCGTGAATAGTGATTGGCAAAATTTTATCGTAGTCAGATTCGTAAATAGCATCTGCTTTTGCTCTGCAAAAACCTTGCACTACCGGATTTACAGCTTCTAAATGAGATGGATTCGGCAACAATTTGATGTACACTTCCTTACCATCCATCGTATCATATTGCGAAGAATAACCTAAGTGATATTTTACATCACCGGTTCCTGTAGAAAAATCGTTGGGTGCAATGCCTTCAAATTCTGAGAAAACCTGTTCGTATGTTTTGCCAACAATATTGGTCAACACATTTAGTCGGCCACGATGCGCCATTCCAATTACCACTTCCTGCACTCCATGATTGGCAGCTACATTTATCATAGAGTCTAAAGCCGGAATGGTTGATTCACCGCCTTCTAATGAAAAACGTTTTTGACCGATATATTTAGTACCAAGAAATCTTTCTAAAACTTCGCCTTCATTTAATTTGGCTAATATTCTTTTTTTCTTTTCGATGGGATGTTCGTAAGCAATATAACCATGCTCAATTTGTTCACGCATCCAGGCGCGCTCATCTCTGTCTAAGATATAATTGTATTCCCAACCAATGGTGCGGCAATAAATTTTTTGAAGTCGCTCAATAATAGTACGTAAGCTTGCTTTACCAATCCCTATTTCATTGCCTGCATAAAACTCGGTATCTAAATCAGATTCATCTAATCCGAAATAATGCAATTCTAAATCTGCGTGGCGGTCTTTGCGAGGTCGCAACGGATTTGTTTTTGCCACTAAATGACCTTTGTTTCGGTAGCCTGAAATAAGTTTTAAAACACGAAATTCTTTTGGCGAAACAGCTTCAACTCCAACTGCTAAAGGGGCTTGCTTAACGGAAGAGTCAACTTTAGTTGTTCCATTCAAATTCCCATTTTCACCATACTTACAGGCTAAATCGAAGCCGGCAAAGAATTTTTTCCATTCTGCATCAACCGAATCTTGGTCTTTTAAGTAATCCTGATACAATGCATCTATATAGCTTGGGTGCGCATTCGATAAAATCGACAAATCTTCCATGTTAAATATATATTAATCGAGTTGCAAATATCGTGCTTTTAAACGCAAAAAAGTCATTAAAAAGCGTTATTTTCTAATAGAATAAATCAATTAAAATGCAAAAAAGTTTACAATTAACCTAAAATTCATTTTTTTAATCTAAATGATTGATTATCT
>DAORIK010000212.1:0-2630 GCA_035438465.1 Chitinophagales bacterium
ATTGATTTTGCTCGTTGTACAAAATACTCCGTATCACCACATTGAAATCAAAATTTCCTTTTGGTGTAATGTAGCCAACGGCACCGGAAAATAAACCACGTTTGGTTAGTTCGTATTGTTCTATCAATTGCATGGCCGCAATTTTTGGTGCGCCGGTCATGGAACCCATAGGAAAAACCGGTTTTATAATTTCTGAAAAGGTTAGATTTTGTTCAATCTTACACGTAATGGTAGAAATCATCTGATGTACCTGTTCAAACGAATAAATACCAAATAATTCTTCTACCTCAACAGAATTTTTAATCGCAATTTTAGAAAAATCATTTCGGACTAAATCAACAATCATTACATTTTCACTACGTTCTTTTTCATCAAAGAATAATTCCTGCTTAATATTTCTGTCTTCATTTTTATTTTGTATTCTTTTCCTGGTTCCTTTTATCGGTTGAGAAATTAATGTATTATTTTGTCGTTTTAAAAAACGCTCAGGGGACGCACACATCAGATAATTCTGTTCGTTTTTAAAGAAAGAGGTAAAAGGTGCTTTTGAAATTTCATTCAGTTTCTGAAAAACGGCAATAGTATCTAATGTTACATCTTCAACATAAAATTCCTGACAAAAATTCATTTCATAAACATCACCAATTTGTATATGGTTTTTTATTTTTTCGATGGTTGAAATATAATCTTGTTTTGGTAAACGACTTGATATTTTAGTCGTAAGTCGTGAGTCGTGAGTCGTGAGTGATTGTGCAGATATAATTAGCTTCTTGAAATCATTCAATACACTCTCACTTTCATTCTCACTATCACTTACAACACCAACTTCTGCTTTTCCATTTTCTATTTTCACTAAATACGTTGGAACGAAAAAATGTAATAAAGGATTTTGAATATTATCTGTTTTATTAGATTGAAGTTTTGGTTCTATTTCATTTTTTAAATCATAATTCAGAAATCCAAAAAGCCAGTCTTTATGTTGATGATGAAATGCTTCAAACTTTTCTAAACAATTTTCATTCACAGAAATCACATCAATGGCGTCGATGGCAAACAAAGAACCAAAAGTAGAATAAGGATAATTCGGATAATTGTTGGAATCTAAATAACAAAAATGGGTTACCTGATTTGATACAGCTAACAATTGAAGTTTAAATTGTTCGATATCTGCTACAGGAAATGAATAGAATGTTCTCATTGATTCTTTGCTTTTTCTGATAGCAACAGGAACAGAATATAATAAGTTAGGATAATAATTTTCCCCCTGTCAAGTCTATTAATTGTTCCCGTCCGGGACCGTTAGAAACCATTGCCACTTTTGTGTTCAGATATTTTTCCAGATAGTCTACGTATTCCTGTAATTCTGCAGAAATAGGGCCGCTTGCCGGAATAGTTCCCCAGCTTTTAAAATAAACAGTTGTTGGTTTGATTTTTTTATTTACCATATCGTAAGGCAAATCTTTCGTCTCTTTATTGTCGTATTGATAATGTGTGCAAACACCAAATTCATCAAAAGAATTTAAGATATCGGCCTTTGTTATAATTAATTTTGTAACCCCATTGATTAAACAGGTATAATTTAATGCGGGTAAGTCTATCCATCCGCATCGGCGTGGTCTTCCGGTAGTAGCACCAAATTCAGCACCTTCTTTGCGCAGTTTTTCTCCCACTTCGTCGTCTAATTCTGAAGGAAAAGGTCCGCCACCGACACGTGTACAATAGGCTTTTGTAATACCGATCACTTCACCGATATGTTGGGGAGCAATGCCTAAGCCTGTGCAAACTGCGGCAGAGATGGTGTTGGACGAAGTAACAAACGGGTAGGTGCCGAAATCAATATCTAACATAGAGCCTTGAGCGCCTTCTGCTAAAATTCTTTTACCTGCTTTTAATGCTTCATTCATAAAATAAACGGATTCTTCCTGTTTCAGTTCTTTTATTTTTTCAATTGCGTCGAACCATATTTCTTCCGCTTCTTCGAGTACAAAATCAAAATTATAACTCTGTAATAACTGCAAATGTTTTGCTTTCAGCAGTTCGTATTTCACGATAAAATCATCTTCTAAAATATCACCAACGCGCAACCCATTTCTTCCTGTTTTATCCATGTACGTTGGTCCAATTCCCTTTAAAGTAGAACCTATTTTGGAAGAACCCTTGGAGGATTCAGAAGCAGCATCTAAAATTTTGTGTGTAGGTAAGATAAGATTCGCACGCTTAGAAATCACTAACCGATCTTTTACAGGAACACCCTGACTTTCTAAGTTTTCAATTTCTTTTAATAATGTAACAGGATCAATCACCACCCCATTGCCGATAAAATTTATCTTGCCTTCACGGAAAATACCGGAAGGAATGGTATGCAATACATGTTTTACACCAGCAATATATAGTGTATGTCCGGCGTTTGGTCCGCCTTGAAAACGTGCGATAATGTCATATTTATCTGCGAGAAAATCTACTATTTTTCCTTTGCCTTCGTCTCCCCATTGTAAGCCAAGAATTACATCTACTTGCATGAAAGTGTTGTTAATTATAAGTGGTAAGTAATAAGATTTAAATCAGGAATGAAGTTGGGAAAATTATTTAGCATAACCAATTTTTGTAGATAAAATTTAGGTTAGTGTTGG
>DAORIK010000213.1:0-2590 GCA_035438465.1 Chitinophagales bacterium
TTTAATGAGACAATATTAAAAGGAAGCTATTTAATAGAGATAAATACGTTCAGCGACGACAGAGGATGGTTTGCGAGAACGTATTGCAAGAATGAATTCAAGAAAATAGGTCATGATAAAGAATGGGTGCAACTTAATCATTCTTATACAAAACAAAAAGGAACCATTCGAGGTATGCATTATCAGTCCCCCTTCAAAGAAATTAAAATGGTGCGCTGTGTGTCAGGAAGCGTATTTGATGTAATAGTGGATATTAGAAAAGATTCTCCAACATTTTTACAGTGGTTTGGTACTGAACTGTCAGCGGAAAATAAAAAAATGCTGTACATTCCTGAAGGATTTGCTCATGGATTTCAGACATTGTCAGACGACGTTGAATTATTGTATCATCACTCAGAATTTTATACACCAAATTCCGAAGGAGCAGTAAGGTATAACGACCCGATGATAAATATTAAATGGCCGGAAGTAATTACACAGGTTTCAGAAAGAGACAATACACATACATTGTTAGATATAAATTTTAAAGGAATATAATTATGAATTGCAGATTTTGTAAGACGCCGCTGTCACATGTTTTTATTGATTTAGTAAATGCGCCTGCATCTAATTCTTTTTTAAGTAAAGAACAACTGAATGAGCCCGAAGTTTTTTTTCCTTTGAAAGTATACACTTGTCACTCTTGCATGTTGGTGCAGATTGATGAGTTTAAAAAATCTGATGCCATTTTCGACAGTAATTATGTCTACTTTTCCTCTTACAGTAAAAGCTGGCTAAAGCATGCAAAAGATTATACCAATATGATGACGGAGCGTTTCGGATTTAATCAAGAGTCTTTTGTAATTGAAATTGCATCAAATGACGGGTATTTATTACAATATTTTAAAGAAAAGAATATTCCTGTTTTGGGTATTGAGCCTACAAAAAATACGGCAGATGCTGCAAAAGAAAAAGGAATAGAATCTGTCGTAGATTTTTTTGGTGTGCGGCTGGCAGAGAAACTAGTTGCCGCTAACATCAAAGCTGATCTGTTGCTGGGGAATAATGTGCTGGCTCATGTGCCGGATATTGTAGATTTTGTTGGAGGCATGAAAATCATCTTAAATGATAAAGGTGTTATAACAATGGAGTTTCCGCATCTTTTGCAATTGGTAGAAAACAATCAGTTTGATACTATTTACCACGAGCATTTCTCTTATTTGTCTTTTTATACCGTTCAAAAAATATTTTATGCGCAATCACTGGAAATTTTTGATGTGGAAGAAATTCCCACACATGGTGGTTCTTTGAGAATCTTTGCGAAACATAAAGCAGATGAAAGTAAGATAATTTCTGACAGAGTAGCTGCATTGCTTTTTAAAGAAGAAAAATATGGCCTTTTTTCTATTGATTACTATAATGAGTTTCAGCAAAAGGCACTAAAAGTAAAATTAGATTTTACGGATTTTTTAATTACACAAAAAAGAAATAACAAAAAAGTGGCAGCATACGGTGCCGCAGCAAAAGGAAATACGTTATTAAATTATTGCGGAATAAAGAATGATTTAATCACTTTTGTAGTAGATGCCAATCCTCATAAACAAGATAAATATCTGCCGGGAAGCCATATCCCGGTTGTTGATGAACATTATATTAGAGAACATAAACCGGATTTTGTAATTATTTTTCCTTGGAATTTAAAGGAAGAATTAACAGGGCAGCTTTCATATATAAAAGAATGGGGTGGAAAATTTGTTATACCAATTCCGGTGTTAGAGATTATTTGATATGAAAAAATTTTTAGTTACAGGTGCAACCGGCTTTGTAGGTAATTATGTGATTGAGGAATTACTTAAAAATAATGTAACAGTAATTGCTACTTCAACAAATATAGAAAAAGCTCAACAGTTTGCATGGTTTTCAAAAGTGGTTTTCATTCCCTTTAATCTGGAAACTTATGATGCACATCTTAATTACTTTCAATATTTTAATAATCCGGATTCAATGATTCATCTTGCCTGGGAAGGATTACCGAATTATAAATCTGATTTTCACTTAGTAACTAATTTACCAAGGCATTCTGCATTTCTAGAAAACTTAATCTCAAATGGTTTGAAAGATGTAACGGTTACAGGAACGTGCTTTGAATATGGTATGCAGGAAGGATGCTTGTCAGAAGATATGCAACCTCTCCCGGATAATCCGTATGCTGTTGCAAAAGATGAATTGAGAAAAAGAATTGAATCCTTGCAAAAGATATATAATTTTAGTTTTAAATGGGCAAGGTTATTTTATATGTATGGCAAAGGACAAAATCCAAAATCAATCTTAAGTCAGCTGGAAGCAGCTTTAAAAAATGGAGAGACTGTTTTTAATATGAGCGGTGGTGAACAGATACGAGATTATCTTCCTATTGAAAAGGTAGCCGAGAATATTGTAAAAATCTCTATGCAGCACAACATAAACGGGATCATAAACTGTTGCAGCGGTAACCCAATAAAAATTAAAGACTTTGTTGCTGAATATTTATTATCAGTAAATAAAAAAATTAATCTTAATTTAGGTTATTATCCGTACCCGGATTATGAACCTATGAGATTCTGGGGAGATA
>DAORIK010000214.1:0-2443 GCA_035438465.1 Chitinophagales bacterium
TTGTATTCTTAAGCAATTGCTGATAGTTGGAACTTTCCGGTTCTACAGCAATTATTGTTGCATTCGGGAATAACCCTTTAAAGTAAGTGCTTGCTAATCCAATATTGGCACCTCCGTCCACTATTGTTTTAATTTCTTTTAAATAATAATCATAATTAAATGAATAGTAGTTGTGATAATATACCTGATAAAACACATCAATATCAGACGTATTATATCGTAGTGAAACAGGGTATTTTACCGCTTTAAATTCAATGGTTAATTCTCCGGATTTTACTTTTCCTGAATTATATAAACGCCAGGCATTTGAGACGCCAAATCTTTTTATCAACCTCAGAAAAAACAACAAGTTCTTAATCATTGTATTCTTTTTTACACCTAAATTTATTTATAACAATCCAATTATTTCAGCAAATCTGTCTTTTAAAACAGCAATGCTGTTTTTGGCAGCGTATATCTCCCATTCTTTTAAAGGAAATTCATTCTTTAAAATTCTTTCTCTAAGCTGGGTTATTCCTTTTTCAATCTCGTCTATATTTTCACCATTAACACCAATACCTAAATTGTATTTACGAACATCTTCACCCACACAATATTTTTCATCAGTAATAACTAAGCGTTTCAAATGCGATGCTTTGGTAAGTCTGTTACTGGCACTTGGAAATCTTTTATAAATAATAAATACGATATCGAAAGCAGAAAATACGGAATTGTACTCTTCCCCTTCTTTTAGCAAACCCAAATTGACATATACATTTTCCGGTGGGTTTGTGATGAATTCCTTAAACTCAGCAGCAGTAGCTGCATCATGAAAATAATCTAAATAAAATTCTTCATAGGGGCCAGTTAGAGCAAAAAAATATTTTGAGGAGTCCATTCTTTTGGCAATGCGCATAAACTCTGCGGAGCCTTTAAATGGTTCTACACCCAGAATTCCGACAATAGTTCTGCCGTTGGCTTTTTCTTTTATTTCCGTAAAAATTTTATGATGAACGTTTGCAGGTGTATCATCTGCAATTTCAGGGAAAAGTAAAACTTTTTTATGATGAATTCTGTAAGATTGTCCTTCAACGATGCCTTCATCGTGCAATCCAACAGCAATACAGTTTTTGGATGTTAATGCAATGTCTATATCAGAAACGGATGCTTTTACTTTTAAAAATTCAGGATGAAAACGTAATATCTGAGGATGAAAATAAATACCCGCCCATTTATAAGGGAAAATAAGATCAATAATTAATGGGTGCAGATAATTGGTTAATGAAGAGTCGAGCCAGTTAAAAAAAACTAAGTCGATATTGATTTTAAATTGTTTAATTGTGTTATTTATTATTGTACAATATTTCCTCCATATTTTTATTTTTGTGGTAAAGGTTGAATAAAAACCATTTTTAGGGCTAAAATCCAATTCATGTTTTGAAAAAGAAACATAATGTATATTTTTTGATAAATGCGGATGGTTTTTAATAATCCACGCTTCTACTTCTTCAGCTTCCGGAACAATGCAAAAAACTGTATGACCCAGTTCTGCTACAATTTTTACATGATAACACATGTATGCCATCTTATGACCATTTATACCAATATCAATAAAAGCAATAGTTTTCAAAATATCGTTTGTTCATTTAATAAAAATGGAAAAAGATGTTTGTAAATTATTAATCAATTTTTTCCCATTCAGATATAGTATTTATAATTCCGGCACTCGGCTTATTCCATTCTTCATAACCATTTTCTAAAGGTAATATTTCCAGGCTGGCGGATGAGGGAACATATTCTAAGTTACCATTTACACAGCGGGCGCCTGTATTGATTACATAAACACCGGCACTTAAATTTGGCTGAAAACGAACTTTATAGGTATAACTCCCCGGCTTATCAATATTTAATTCTTTGAAAGAAGCCGATGTTCTGCATTCGACTAAAATATTTCCAAGAGTATCTGCTATATTAAAACCAACAATTAATTCTTTGAACGGAGTTTTGCAGTCAAAGGATAAGCTGAATGAAATCTCATCACCTACTTTTATTTGTGAAGCATCATTTTCAAATACCAATGATGTTAAATGAAAGTCATTTGATTTAGGTCCATTACGAGGCAAATCACTCAATACAATCTTATTCTCTGCTTGATTCCCGATAACATATTCGCTTATCACTCTATTTATATCACCTGTTATCTTTAACTGCCCATGTTCTAAAAGCATTCCTTTTTTGCACAAACCTTGTACTTGTGAAAGATTATGACTGACAAATAATACCGTTTTTCCATAATTAGTTGCGGCATCATTCATTTTGCCAATACATTTACGCTGGAAACTTGCATCGCCGACAGCGAGCACTTCATCCAGGATTAAAATATCGGTATCTAAGTGTGCGGCTACCGCAAAAGCCAGTCGAACGTACATGCCCGACGAATAACGCTTTACCGGCGTATCAATGT
>DAORIK010000215.1:0-2317 GCA_035438465.1 Chitinophagales bacterium
GGTTACTTTTTTTGACTAAGAAAAAAAGTGACAAAACTCAAATTAAAATGTAGATAATTAAAAGAGTGACAAAACATCACTCTACAATCTGAAGTTTAGCAAACTTCAGCATTATTTTTTTATTGCCGACTGTCTCAAAGTAGATAGTGGCAATTCGGTTCTCACCACCACCTTCCACATTCAATACTTTTCCTTGGTTGAATTTTTCGTGAATTACCGTCATTCCTGCCTGTAGCGTTTTTAAATCCGACGAAAGTACAGTAGCTGATTTTGCTGCCGTGTTTATTTTGGTCAAATTTTTAGGTTGTTCAAATGTCGGTTTGGGAATCACCACTTCCTGTTTCTTCTGATTGGCTTTACTTAAATACCATTTGGTGTTTTCATCGTCACCAAAGAATGATTTTTGCTCCGGTCTTGCTTTTTCTTTTTGTCCGTAAAATATTTTGTTTTCATCCGGTATCTCATCAATAAAGCGACTTTGTTCGCCATAATTCAGTTGACCAAATTTATAGCGTGTTAATGCATACGAAAGTGTCAGAAATCGTTTAGAGCGCGTGACGGCTACATAAAATAAACGGCGTTCCTCTTCCAAATCTTCGCGCGTATTCATCGACATAATTGACGGAAATAGATTTTCTTCCAGACCAACTACAAATACACTCGTAAATTCGAGACCTTTGGCAGCGTGTATGGTCATCAGCTTTACTTTCTCACGGTTATCATCATTCTTGTCGTCCATATCCGTCAGCAAAGAAATCTGCTGCAGGTATGCTGCTAAGTCGTTTTCAGGTTTTACTTCATCCTCCTCATATTCAGGTTGTTCGCCCACTGTATATTCTTTGATACCATTCAGCAACTCCTGAATATTTTCAAAACGCGAAATACCTTCTACGGTCTTGTCTTTATATAATTCCTGAATGATGCCGGTTTGCTTGCCGATATATTCTGCAATTTCATACGCATTTTTTGATGTCAACAGTGCACGGAAACTTTTTATCATGATGCTGAAATCACGGATAGATTGTTTGGCGCGCGATGACATGTCTGCAATGACTTCCGGTTTTTCCACTACATGCCATAAGGGTAAATTGTGTTCATTTGCTGCTACAATCAACCTGTCGATACTGGTGTTTCCGATACCACGTACCGGATAATTGATGATGCGTTTTAATGCTTCTTCATCATTCGGATTCACGACTACACGCAAATACGAAATAAAATCTTTTACTTCTTTGCGTTGATAAAAAGATAAGCCGCCATAAATTTTATACGGAATATTCAGCTTCCGCAGGGCTTCCTCAAATGAACGCGATTGTGCGTTGGTTCTGTATAAAATTGCAAATTCGGAATGAGTTAAATGATTGCGCATCTTCTGGTCGAAAATGGCATCTGCCACGATGCGTGCTTCATCAGTATCACTGGCAGTTTTAAATACTTTTATTTTTTCACCGCCTTTGTTTTCTGTCCAGATTTCTTTTGCAAGTTGTGCTTTGTTTTGTTTGATGATTTGATTGGCTGCGCTGACGATATGTTCTGTGGAACGATAATTCTGTTCAAGTCTGAACGTTTTTAAGTCGGGGTAATCGCGTTCAAAGTTTAAAATATTTTCTATCGTTGCACCGCGAAAGGCATAGATACTTTGTGCATCATCGCCAACGACACAAATATTTTCATCTTTTGCAGACAATAACTTTACAATCTGATACTGAGCGTCATTTGTATCCTGAAACTCATCTATCATAAAATACTGAAAACGGTTTTGCAGTTTATGCAATACATCCGGAAATCGGGTCAGCAGTTCATGCATTTTCAACAGCAAATCATCAAAATCCATGGCACCTGCTTTGAAACATCTGTCCTGATATTTTGCAAACAGTTCTTTTATTTTTGGTCTGCCGCTGCTTTCATCATCCGAAACCAAATCGATATTCTCTGCATATTTTTTTGCATTTATCAAGGCGTTTTTAGCCGAAGAAATTCTGTAATAAACATTCGATGCTTTGTATAATTTATCGTTTAACCCTTCTTCTTTAATAATTGATTTCAGTAAACTTTTGCAATCATCAGGGTCATAAATCGTAAAATTACTGGGATAACCCAATCGATGTGCTTCACCTCGCAAAATGCGTGCAAATACGGAGTGAAAAGTACCCATGTATAAATTGCGTGCTTCGTTGCCGACAATATGCCCAATACGCTCACGCATTTCTGCAGATGCTTTGTTGGTGAAGGTGAGTGCCATGATACGGAATGCATCTACATTATTTTGAATAAGGTAGGCGATACGGAAGGTGAGGACGCGCGTTTTTCCGGAGCC
>DAORIK010000216.1:0-2250 GCA_035438465.1 Chitinophagales bacterium
TACAGTTCTACTGCATCTGCATTAGAAGACTGTAATATTTGTTTTATTCCCAGAGAGATATTTCTAGTCATTTTGCAAAAAGATGCTGCCTTATCTTTTGAAATGATGAAGGTATTGTCAGACGAATTGAAGAGAGCAGAAGAAAAAATAACACATCTTGCCCAGAAACCTGTACGTGAACGCGTTGCAGAAACTATTTTATTTTTGAAAGAGACCTACGGGGTAGATGCTGAAAATAATGTAAATGTTACTTTAACCAGAGAGGAAATTGCCAATTTGGTCGGAACGGCGACAGAAACTGCCATACGCCTGCTTTCAGAATTTAACAAAGAACACATCATCGAACTTTCCGGTAAAAAAATTAAAATTTTGGACCAAAATAAGCTTGTTAAAACAGCCAATCTTTACGATTAATATTTCAGCGTCAAAACATGATAAAAATCATGTTTATATTTGACCCGTATCAGCATTCACTTTCTTTTTTCATAGTAGTTTAGCATCAAAATTATACGATGCATAATCTGCATATAATAAATTACAGTGATTTTACCGCTGATGAATTGTGCCATTATCTGGAAGACAGACATTATATGCAAATTCTGACGGATATGGAATCTATCCAGAAATACTTAGAGAATCTGTCCTGTAATGAAGAAAATGATTTGATAGAATTAGTGAATGTCATTTTTCATAAACTAAATGTAGAAGTAAAACAGTTATTTTCTAAAGATAAGATTTTACTATTTCCGCATTTGAAAAAAAATGTTGAAACACCAATTTGTCTCACTCCGGTAAATTTATTACACCAGCGTATCAATGCTATTTTACAGCAACTTCGAAAGTTGATGAATAATTATGTCCAGCAGCCTGCCTGGTCTAATCAGTTTAAGATTTGCTGTAATGAATTGTTTACACTGGAGCAATCTATTCAGCATGTTTTGTATATCAAAGAGAATTTTTTGTGGACAAAAATAAATACGATTACATCGAATGAGTGTTAATGTTACAAATAAAGAAACTTGTTTTCATTGTGGTGAAGATTGCACTTCCGCAAAAATTCATATTCAGGATAAATACTTTTGCTGCGATGGCTGTAAACTAGTGTATGAAATTTTAAATGAGAATAATTTATGCACTTATTACGATCTAAATCAAAATCCGGGCATAGTTCAGAAAGTAAAAATCAGAGAAGATAAATTTGCATTTTTAGAAGATGTGTCCATTCAGCAAAACCTGATACAGTTTAAAGACAAAAACCAGACACATGTTACATTTTATTTACCACAAATGCATTGCAGTTCTTGTTTATGGCTGCTGGAGAATATACAAAAGGTAAATAATGGTGTAATTACCTCTAAAGTAAATTTTGTAAAAAAAGAAGTTTTTTTGGTTTTTGATAATGATAAGACTTCCCTGAGAAAAGTAGTAGAAACATTGGCTGCAATAGGTTATGAGCCACATATCAGTTTGCAGAAATTAGACACAGACAAAGTAAGCAAAACAGATAAAATTAAATTGTACAAAGTAGGTATTGCCGGCTTTTGCTTTGCCAATATTATGATGATGAGTTTCCCTGAATATTTGGTGGCAAGCGGAGTGGTGGAAGAAAATATAAGACAGGTTCTCAAATATTTTATTGTAACATTTTCATTGCCGGTTATCTTTTTTTGTGCAAACGAATTTTTCGTTACTGCTTGGAAAGGAATCAAACACAGGTTTTTAAATATCGATGCACCGATAGCCCTTGCTATTCTTATTACATTTGTCCGAAGCTTGTATGAAATCTTTTCTAACACCGGTGCCGGATATTTAGACAGCATGAGCGGTATTGTATTTTTCATGTTGGTGGGCAGGTATTTACAGGATAAGACATATCAGTCTATTTCTTTCGAAAGAGATTATAAATCATTTTTCCCGATTGCTGTGAATGTGTTGAAAGAGGACAAAGCTATACCAACACAAATTGATAAGATTAAATCAGGCGATATTATACAGATATATAATAATGAGTTGATTCCGGCCGATTGTATTCTTTCAAAAGGTAAAGCTGAAATAGACTATAGTTTTGTTAGTGGTGAAAGTTTACCTGTTTTAAGAGAAGTCGGTGAAATTATTTATGCCGGCGGAAAACAGATGGCAGGTGTATTGGAATTACTGGTGGTAAAAGAAGTTTCACAAAGCTACTTAACCAATTTATGGAATAAAGATGTCTTTAAAAGAAAAGAAGAACACGCTACTTCTTTTATACAT
>DAORIK010000217.1:0-2196 GCA_035438465.1 Chitinophagales bacterium
AAAAATTGTTGGAAATGTATCCGAATGCATTATTGATTTTATCCAATGCAAAAGGGGAGTACACAAAAGAAATTAAACAATTGTTGAGTGAGCTTCCATCCACATCTTATTGTGAAATTTTATTTGAACAGGATAATGCCGCATTGTTCAAGCTATTTGATGTCTTTGTGCATGTACCAATAGACAAAGAAATTGAAGCATTCGGGCAAATTTATGTGGAAGCGCTGGCAGTAGGTATTCCCAGTATCTTTACGCTTTCCGGAATTGCTTCCGATTTTATTCAGGATAAAAAAAATGCGTTGGTCGTAGACTATCATTCTTCCGGGCAAATTTATGAATCCTTAATCAAACTACTAGAAGACAAAGAGCTTAGCAACACTCTGGTTCAAAATGGAAAACACGATTTAGAAACATATTTTTCACTACCTTTGATGATTCAGCATTTAGAAACTATTTACACAACATAAATGGAGAAAGAACTCTTCTTTTCTATTATAATTCCTGCTTATAACCGGGCGCATATGATTAAAGAGACGCTTGAGTCTACTTTTTTGCAAACATATAAAAATTACGAAATTATAGTGGTAGACGATGGAAGCACAGACAATACGGAGGAAGTAGTAAAAGCCATTAACAACCCTAAAGTAGTATATTTCAAAAAGAAAAATGAAGAACGTGCCGTTGCCCGTAATACAGGGTTTAATTTGGCGAAAGGTGATTATGTTACACTATTAGATTCTGATGATTTTTTATACCCAACACATCTGGAAGAAGCAGTAAAATACATTAAAGCAAATAAATATCCAGAAGTTATTCGTTTTGATTTTGACGTGGTGGATTCTCAAAAAAAAGTGCTGCAGGTGGCAGCCATGCCTGATAATATCAACGAAAAGATGATACATGGAAATTACATGGGCTGCAGTGGTATTCTGTTGAAGAAAGAAATTGCGGTTCGATATCAATTTAACGGAGACAGGGATTTATCAGGGTCGGAAGATTATGAATTATGGATGCGTTTAGCTGCCAGATTTAAAATTCATACGCCAAAGATTGTTACCTGCTCCTTACATTCACATGAAGAACGCAGTGTAATTTACAATATAAAACAGGAACCTTTGGTTACCAGAAAAGACTTACTAATACAATACGCCTTCACGGATAAAGTAGTAAAAAAAATTTACGGAGGTAAGAAAAATAAATTTATATCCAACAGTTTATTATATGTTTCATTACACTTAGCCATTGCTAAAATAAACAAAGCGTCTATACAATATTTAGTAAGGGCAATAAGCTACAATCCTTTTGCAATTTTTGACAGACGATTTTTTGGTATTATGAAAACTCTTTTTAAACGAAATATTTTAGCATCATTCGGATAATTTATGTGTGGAATTTCAGGATATATTTCTAATAAAAACAAACTTAGTAAAGAAGATTTTATTAAGGCAACCAACGCGATGAATCATCGAGGTCCCGATGCTGAAGGCTATTACGAGAATGAAAATCAAACTTTATTACTTGGTCATAAACGCTTATCCATTATTGATTTGTCTCCGGCATCTAATCAACCTTTCTTTTCTAATTGCGGGAGATACGTTATGGTATATAACGGCGAGTTGTATAATTTTAAAGAAATAAAAGAACAACTTCAGCTACAAACCCGAACGACGGGCGATACAGAAGTTATTTTAGAAGCATTCATAAAAATCGGCACCAAATCTTTTGAGTTATTAAATGGCATGTTTGCCTTTATTATTTATGATATCCAGGAGCAAAAAGTAATTATCTGCAGAGACAGAATTGGTATAAAACCCTTATTTTATTTTTTTGACGGCACACAACTTGCTTTTTCTTCTGAAATAAAGATGTTAAAAGCATTGCCCGATTTTAATAAGGAAATAAATTATACATCAATACCTGAGTTTTTACATTTAGGTTTTATTTCCGAACCAAATACTATTTACAAACACGTTTTTAAATTTCCTACAGCTTCGTATGCTATTTTTTCAATAAAAGAGGTAAACAATGAATTTAAACTACCTGTAAAAACATACTGGAAACTACAGGATGTCGTTCAACCAACCACTAAAAAGGATTTTACATCTACAAAGAAAGAACTGAAAGAATTGTTAATTGACTCCGTTGAAAAACAACTGATAAGTGATGTTCCGGTTGGCAGCTTTTTAAGTGGCGGAA
>DAORIK010000218.1:0-2167 GCA_035438465.1 Chitinophagales bacterium
ACCAATTAGTGATAAAGAACTTAAACGGTAATATCAATTTAAAAGACGAACAATTAAACTTAAATAATTTACAAGGAAATTTATTAGGCGGTTCTATCGCTGCAAGTGGTTTTTATAATACCAAAACAGATATTCCTACTGCCAGCTTAATCTATAATATAAAAGATTTTGACATACAGCAAGTCTATCAATTTGTAAAAACAGCAAAACAAACAGCACCGATTATGAAATTTGTTACCGGCGCCTTCTTGTCGAACATGAATATGAGGATGTCTTTAAATCCTGACCTTTCGCCTGATTTGAAATCCTTAGATGGAACCGCAGGTTTCAAAATGCCTTTAGCGAATATCAGCGGAGTTCCTGCATTACAGCAAATTGTAGCACAAACAAAACTAAAGCAATTAGAAAACATAAAAATTGAAAATTTAGATGTAAAAACAACTGTTTCCAATGGACGAATTTTAGTAGCACCATTTGAAACCAAAATAAATAACCTGAAAATGGTCATCAGCGGTTCACAAGGCATCGCTGACCAAAGTATGGATTACACAGCCGCCATTGATGTTCCGTGGAAAGAACTGGGACAGGCTACTTCTTTTGCTCAAGGGTTACTGGCCAAAAATCCGATTCCAAGATTGAATGGCATGGTTCCGGAAATCATTCGCATTAACCTTAAAATTGGTGGTACATTTAATAAACCAATTGTTTCCATTGGCAAACCTGATGGCACAAGCGGTGGAGCCACCATGAAAGATGCTGTAAAAGAACAAGTACAACAACAAGTGCAGCAATTAAAAGAAGAAGCGAAAGTACAGGCAAAACAAACCCTGGATACTATTAAAACACAGGTTCGCGAAGAAGTAAAAAATAAAATTCAGGAAGTTTTACAAGGTAAGAATCCGAACGATACCACACCGAAGAAAAGTTTACAGGAAAATGTAAAGGATCAATTGAAAGATAAGTTTAAGTGGCCCAGGTAATGACTGTCATCCTCGCTTTCCGATACCTCGGAAGTGAGAATCTCATGTTCGTAAAATGAGATTCCCTTTTTCAAGGGAATGACGATTATCGTTTATAATTTATCAATAACACTTATTTTAATTTTCTTATTTTTGTACAAATCGTATGTCTTTCTTAGCAAAACGAGGAAACACTTACAACTTTTTACTTACCACTTACGACTACAATATGCAAATAGCCGAACTTAATAAAACAGCCACACAAATACGCAGAGATATTGTGCGCATGGTGCATCAATGCAAATCAGGTCACCCCGGTGGCTCGCTGGGTTGTGCAGATTTTTTTACCGCTCTTTATTTTGAAATCATGCTCATCGATACTGATTTTAAAATGGATGGAAAAAATGAAGATTTATTTTTCTTGTCGAATGGTCATATTTCACCTGTTTTTTATAGCACGTTGGCGCGTCGTGGTTTTTTTGAAGTAAAAGAATTAGGTACGTTTCGTCATATCAATTCTCGTTTACAGGGTCATCCAACCACACACGAAGGGTTGCCGGGCATTCGCATTGCAAGCGGTTCATTAGGACAAGGTATTTCTGTAGCAATTGGCGCTGCATTGGCAAAAAAATTAAACGGAGATGATAAACTCGTGTATTGCTTAACCGGCGACGGCGAATTGCAGGAAGGACAAATCTGGGAAGCGCTGCTATTTGCAGCAGCGAAAAAAGTAGACAATCTGATTGTTACTGTGGACTGGAATGATGCGCAGATAGATGGCTCTACACAACAAGTTTGCGACTTAGGAGATTTGAAAGCGAAGTTTACAGCATTTGGTTTTGATGTATTGGAAATGAATGGCAATGTAATGGAAGATGTGATTTTTACGTTGTCGCAAGCCCAGCTGAAAACCAAAAAAGGAAAACCGGTTGCTATTTTGATGAATACAGAAATGGGTTTTGGTGTAGATTTTATGATGGGTACACACAAATGGCATGGCAGCGCACCCAATGACGAGCAATTAGCAAAAGCCTTGGCACAATTGGAAGAAACGATTGGTGATTATTGAGAATGAAATAATTTGGTAATTAGCGAATTTGATAATTAAGAAAAAAAATATAATGAGTTTACAAAACATCACTTTCACCGATAAAAAAGATACGCGCTCAGGATTTGGCGTGGGTATTCACGAAGCAGGAAAAGCCAAC
>DAORIK010000219.1:0-2108 GCA_035438465.1 Chitinophagales bacterium
GCAGAAGTATATAATATCAACGGACAAGCTACTGGTCGCAGTATCGAATTGCCTGAAGCAATCTTCGGTATTGAACCGAATGAGCATGTTATCTACTTAGCTGTTAAACAATATTTAGCAGGAAGAAGAAGCGGTACACATAAAACATTGGAAAAATCTGAATTATCAGGTTCTACAAGAAAATTACACAAACAAAAAGGTACCGGTGGTTCAAGAAAAGGTAGCATCAAAAACCCTTTGTTTAAAGGTGGTGCACGTATTTTTGGTCCTCGTCCAAGATTTTACGATTTTAAATTAAACAAAAAAGTAAAATCGCTGGCTAAAAATTCAGCACTATCAGTAAAAGCTGCGGGTAGCTCCATTAAAATAGTGGAAGATTTTTCTTTTGATGCTCCAAAAACTAAAGAATACATCAAATTCTTACAAGCATTTGGTTTAGAAAACAAAAAATCATTATTGGTATTGCCGGAATTAAACGACAATGTTTATTTGTCAAGCAGAAATGTACAGGGAGCAGCTATCGCTATAGCAGAAAACCTGAACACGTATGAAATCATGAACAACAATACAATCCTGATTAGCGAAAAATCAATTGAAGCATTAGCAAATTCATAAAAAATAAATAGAATGGAAGTTCTGAAAAAACCTTTAATTACCGAAAAAGCATCAGCACTGTCTGAAAAGTCAGGCAAGTACACTTTTTTAGTAGAAAAAAAGGCAAACAAAGTAGAGATTAAAAAAGCGGTAGAAAAAATGTACGGCGTAAATGTGGAAGAAGTAAATACAGCAATTATTGCTTCTAAACCTAAAAACCGTAATACTAAAACCAGAGTAATCTCAGGAAGAAAAAGCAGCTACAAAAAAGCAATCGTGAAAGTAGCCGCAGGCGAAACAATTGATTTCTACAACGAAATTTAATTTAAAAGAAGTTTAAGCAATGTCAACTAAAAAATACAATCCGATAACGCCAAGTTTGAGATACAGAATCTCAAATTCATATTCTGAAGTTACGACAAACGTACCTGAGAAATCATTGGTAGTTCCAAACAGAAGATCCGGAGGTCGTAACCAAAAAGGTGAAATGACGATGCGTTATATCGGTGGCGGACACAAAAAGCAATACCGTATTGTCGATTTCAAAAGAAATAAATTCGATATTCCTGCTACTGTAAAAACAATTGAATACGATCCGAACCGTTCAGCATTTATCGCATTAGTGGTATATAAAGACGGAGAGAAAAGATATATCATTTCGCCGGAAGGTTTGAAAGTTGGTCAGGAAATTGTTTCAGGACAAAATGTAGCACCGGAAGTTGGAAATACATTACCATTAGCAAACATGCCATTAGGTTCTGTTATTCACAATATCGAATTACAACCTGGAAAAGGCGCGTCTATCTGCAGAAGTGCAGGAACATTTGCTCAACTTTCAGGTAAAGACGGAAAATACGTGAATGTGAAATTGCCATCAGGTGAAGCAAGACAAATTTTAGGAACTTGTTTAGCAACCATCGGAACAGTTTCCAATTCAGATCACAATTTGGAAGTAGGTGGTAAAGCAGGGGCTAACCGTTGGAAAGGAAGAAGACCTCGTACGCGTCCTGTAGTGATGAACCCGGTAGATCACCCAATGGGTGGTGGTGAAGGAAGAGCTTCCGGTGGTCACCCACGTTCAAGAAAAGGTATTCCTTCAAAGGGATATAAAACAAGAACAAAGAATAAAGCATCTAATAAATATATTATTTCAAGAGCTAAAAAATAACAAACAGTAGAATGGCAAGAAGTTTAAAAAAAGGTCCTTACATAGCATACCATTTACAAGGTAAAGTAGACGCTATGAATGCATCCAATAAAAAAACAGTAATCAAAACATGGTCAAGAGCATCTATGATTACACCGGAGTTTGTAGGACATACATTTGCAGTACATAACGGAAATAAATTTATACCTGTGTACATAACAGAAAATATGGTTGGTCATAAATTAGGTGAATTTTCTCCAACCAGACAATTTAAAGGACATTCAGGTAACAGAAAATAAAGTAAACCATGGGCGCAAGAAAAAGATTGGTAGCGGAAGCTAGAAAAGAAGCAAAAAAAACAGTTTGC
>DAORIK010000220.1:0-2106 GCA_035438465.1 Chitinophagales bacterium
CCATGTGCACCGGTATCTTCTACTTTAGCAATCAACTCATGCCAGCTTTTTCTGTCATTGTCTGCCATCAGCGAAACAATCATTGCTCTGTCGGGAAATAATTTGATACATTCTACTATTTCTTTTAAATTGATATCGAGTGGTCTGTCGCTAATCAATTCGATGTTGTTGAAACCCATCACGCGGCTGCCGTGATAATCTACTGCGGAATAACGTGAAGAAACATTTTTTACCTGACTGCCTAATGTTTTCCAGACCACGCCGCCCCAGCCTGCTTCAAATGCACGCAGTACATTTATCTTTTTATCTGTCGGCGGAGCACTTGCCAGCCAAAATGGATTGGGTGATTTTATGCCTAGAAAATTTGCTGATATATCTGCCATGGGTAATTTATTTTGAATGTTAAATGTTGAATGATTAATTAGATTGCTGTAAAGATTCCTGTGATGACTTTACGATTTTTGTTAGAATATTAATAATGTGTTCTATTGATATCAAGTATGGTGAAAAGTTTAATTGTACAAACTGACTTTTATCCAAAAGTTTTAACCAATATCTTGTTTCTCTGGCTTCTTTTGAAGCAATAGACATTTTTGATATAAAGTCTTTTTTAGTTTGTGCAGCATTTGCTTCTTCTACATTAGCACCAATACTTGTAGCAGATTTTAATAATTGTTTTGAAATCACAAAATCTTTATTTTCCAGTAAGGTCTTATATAAATTAATAATTTCTATTGAGAAATCGAAAGTCAATTCTAATATTTTATTCTCTGTCTTCATTAAACATTTATCATTTACCATTCAACATAAAATCAAGAATTGCTTTCGCTCCGTCTTTACCTGCTTGTACGGCGTCTACTACTTCTTTACCACCATTCACACAATCACCACCGGCAAAAACACCTTTGATGTTTGTTGCTGTATTATTAATCTCAATCTTACCATTTTTATTTTGAAGTTGATTTTCGTTCACCAATGCTTCAAAAGGAATTTGTCCTGCTGCTTTGATGACCATATCTACATCCAGTGTAATTATTTCATCGGTTTCTACTGGAGAACGACGTCCACTTGCATCTGCATCACCGAGTTTCATTACACTGCAAATTAATTGTGTAACTTTTCCATCATTGCCAATTATTTCTTTGGGAGCTGCCAGCCAAATGATTTTACAGCCGTCTAATTTTGCGATATCCAATTCTACTTCTGTGCAAGGTTTTTCTTCCTGTGTTCTTCTGTATACTAAAGTAACTTCCTGTGCGCCTAATCTTTTTGCCTGTGTTGCAGCGTCAATAGCCGTCATACCCATACCAATCACCGCTACTTTATTTCCGACAGCAACATTTTCATATCCTTTGGTGCGGAGGTCATAAATAAAACTGATGGCATCTACAACACCATCTAATTCTTCTCCTTTTATATCAAGTTGTCTTGCAACACCGACACCGAATCCAAGATAGACTGCATCATAGTTTTTTTGCAATTCTTCTAATGAAATATTTTTTCCTAATTCCTGATTGTATTTAATTTCGATGCCACCAATAGAGGTAATATAATTTACTTCGTCTTCACAAAATTGCGGTGTTACTTTATACGCAGCAATACCATAGGTCATTAAACCTCCTCCTTTGCTTTCTTTTTCAAAGATGGTTACATCAACGCCTTCTCTTGATAACACATGCGCGCAACTTAACCCTGCGGGTCCTGCACCAACAATGGCCACTTTTTTACCTGTGGATGATTTTCTCGTGAACAATTGCCATTTATTTTCAATCGCTTTTTCGGTGGAATAACGCTGCAGTTTGGCAATATGTATGGGCGTCTCTTCCATTAAATTATAGACACAAGCGCCTTCACATAATTTTTCTACGGGACAAACCTTAGAACAGCCTGCACCTAAAATATTGGATTCAAAAATAGTATGCGCGGAACCTTTAATATTATCCGTGGTGATTTGCTTGATGAACTTAGGTATGTTTATACTCGTCGGACAACTTTTTGTGCAGGGTGCATCGTAGCAAAACAAACAACGGTTGGCTTCCACCAGTGCTGCATCTTCCGTTTCAAACGGCGGATGAATATCGCTGAAATTTTGTTCGTATTGTTCAG
>DAORIK010000221.1:0-1989 GCA_035438465.1 Chitinophagales bacterium
TAACGGTTGGCGGCTTTGTGTCTGTTTGCCCCTTACACAATGCTTCAAGGAACTGCAATGTTAAGGGCTGGTAAAATATTTGAAGCTGGTGGCAAACTAACAAAAGTTCACGAAAACGTACTAATATTTAAAAAGCCATAAGATGATAACAATAGAGCAACACAAAGGAGTAAATGTATTGAGAGATGATTTGTTAACTGGAGGCACAAAGTCAATTTTAATGCCTTCAATAATTGGCGATGATTTGGAGTATGTTTATGCTTCGCCTGTTTACGGTGGCTTTCAAATAGCTTTATCCGCTTACTGCCAAAGCGTAAATAAAAAAGCGACTATATTTTGTGCCAAACGAAAAGATATGCACCCAAACACGCTAAAATGTATTGAGTATGGTGCAAAGGTTGTTGAAGTGCCTTATGGATATTTGACAGTAGTTGAAAAACACGCTAAAGATTACTGCTCACTTACTGGAGCAAAAAAGTTGGTATTTGGTGCAAACACAATGGAAAATAAAATACTGATAGGAAACAGAATGCGACAAGTTGTAAATCAATTAGGAAAAGAGCCTGATGAAATATGGTGTGCTATTGGTAGCGGAACTCTGGTTGATAGTATTTTATTAGCTACGGAAACAGCTAAAATATACGGTGTTCAAGTTGGGGCTGAATATACTGGCAAAGACGAAAGATTAACGGTTTTAAAATATCCTAAGTCTTTTGATAAGCAGAGTAAGTTTGTAGCAGGTTTCCAAAGTATGCCAAACTATGACTTAAAAGCGTTTGAATTATGTATTAAGCACAAACAGTCAAACGATGTATTATTTTGGAACGTCCTTTAATCATTAAATCATTTGAGGGTGGGCAAAAAAAAATTAAAACAAATTGCGTATAACGGATGGTGCTATGCGGTCGTTTTAATGCCGTATAGCACGTGTTGTAAGCTGTATGGCGACTTATTAAGCACTGAACTTTAATCGAAGAACGAACAGAAAAACAAAAAGAAAAAAAAGCGATGGAAAAAGACTTATTTGGAAATGAAATAATTAAAGATGTACTTCTTCGGGATATTTTTATTGAACCTCCCTTTTCCATTTTGGATGCAAAAGGTGCTAATTGGCAAAACAGAAAAAGAAAATGGTTATCTATTGGGATTTTAAGTGAGATTGGCAGAAATATAAATCTAACTGGATTGACTAATGCAACGAATTATAATTACTCTCATTATAGACAAAAATATAATCATAGAGATAATGGAACGTCTATTTTTGACCCTGCATTATGTGAGGTTTTATATCATTGGTTTGTACCTGAAAACGGAACTATTTTAGACCCTTTCGCTGGTGGTTCTGTTCGTGGTATTGTAGCGAATTATCTAGGGTATAAATATACAGGCATTGACATAAGACAAGAACAAATTGACTGCAATAGAGAGCAAGGTTTAGAAATACTTGAAGTAAATAACCAACCTAATTGGTATGTAGGCGATAGTAACGAGGTTTTGAATGACTTTAACAAAGAATTTGACTGTGTTTTTAGTTGCCCACCTTATGCTGATTTAGAAGTTTATTCTGATTTAGAAAATGATATTTCAAATATGCCTTATGATAAATTTATGAAAGCCTACGAAGAAATAATTGAAAAGAGTTGTAAGTTATTAAAAAAAGATGGATTTGCAATTTTTGTTGTCGGTGAAGTAAGGGATAAAAATGGTTTTTATATTGGTTTTGTTCCAGATACTATCAAAGCGTTTGAAAGGTGCGGAATGAAATTTTATAATGAAATTATCTATTTACAACCAATTGGTAACGCACCAGCGAGGGCATCAAAGTATATGGTAAACAGAAAAATAGTGAAAATTCATCAAAATATATTAATATTTAAAAAACCTTAATTGGTGAGGTACGAACCAAAAGAGTGGTGGCTTTTTTCTTTTTGTTTTTCCTTCACTTAACTTTCTAACGAAGAACGGAACTAAGCCATATTGCTTACAACG
>DAORIK010000222.1:0-1941 GCA_035438465.1 Chitinophagales bacterium
GCGCTCGCAATGACGCTTCGACAGGCTCAGCGGTGCAATTACAACTTACGTTTTACTTCTACCTGTTCGAAGGCTTCTACGATATCGCCAACATTAATGTCGTTGTAGTTTTTGATTTTCAATCCGCATTCGTAGCCTTTCACTACATCTTTCACGTCATCTTTGAAACGTTTCAACGATTCCAACTCGCCTGTATGAACAACTATGCCATCTCTGATGATACGAATCTTATTATTTCGTGCTACACGTCCGTCCAGTACATAACAACCGGCAATCGTTCCTACTTTTGTTACTTTAAACACTTCGCGAACTTCAATATTTCCTACTATTTTTTCTTCGAACTTAGGTTCTAGTAAACCTTCCATCGCCGCTTTAATTTCGTCGATAGCATCGTAGATAATGTTGTAATATTTGATTTGTATATCTTCTTTTTCTGCCAATACTTTTGCATTCTGTGATGGACGCACCTGGAATGCACAGATAATCGCATCGGAAGCAGAAGCTAACAATACATCTGATTCGCTGATAGCTCCGACACCTTTATGAATGACGTTCACCTGAATTTCTTCCGTTGATAATTTCAGTAAGGAGTCAGCTAATGCCTCCACAGATCCATCCACGTCACCTTTGATAATTAAATTTAACTCTTTGAAGTTACCTAATGCCAAACGACGACCGATTTCATCCAGTGTAATATGTTTCTTGGCACGCATTCCCTGTTCGCGAATAATGGTAGCTCTTCTGTTGGCTGTTTCTTTTCCTTCGTCTTCGTCTTCGTAAACCTTTATTTTATCACCTGCTGTAGGTGCTCCCAATAAACCTAATACCTGCACAGGTGATGATGGTCCTGCTTTTTCAATGCGCACGCCGCGTTCGTTAGTCATTGCTTTTACTTTGCCGAAGTATTGTCCTGCAACTACAAAATCACCTATTTCTAAAGTTCCTTCCTGAACCATAATAGTTGAAACATATCCGCGACCTTTATCTAACTGTGCTTCAATAACAGAACCTACAGCAGGCTTATCAGGATTTGCTTTTAAGTCTAACAGTTCTGCCTCTAAAACAATTTTATCTAAAAGTTTATCAATGTTTAATCCTTTCTTCGCAGAAATTTCCTGACACTGATATTTTCCGCCCCATTCTTCCACCAGAATATTCATTTGCGATAATTGGTTTTTGATGTTATCAGGATTGGCTCCGTCTTTATCAATTTTATTAATCGCAAAAATCATTGGTACTTCTGCTGCTTGTGCGTGCGAAATAGCTTCTTTTGTTTGAGGCATAATATTGTCATCCGCAGCAATCACAATCACAGCAATATCCGTTAGTTTCGCTCCACGTGCACGCATGGCGGTAAACGCTTCGTGACCTGGTGTGTCTAAGAAAGTGATGTGTTCGCCTTTTGCTGTTTCCACTTCATAAGCACCAATATGCTGTGTGATGCCTCCCATTTCTCCGGCTACCACATTCGCACTTCTTATATAATCGAGCAACGATGTTTTACCGTGGTCAACGTGTCCCATGATGGTAACGATAGGAGGGCGTTTTACTAAATCCTCCGGTAAATCTTCATATTCTTCTTCCTCATCGTCTTCATCTGCGAGATTGATAAATTGTACTTCGTATCCGAATTCACTGGCAACTAACTCTATTACTTCCGCATCTAAACGCTGATTGATGGAAACGAAAACACCTAAGCCCATACAAGAACTGATAACTTGTGTCGGTGAAACATCCATTAATCCAGCTAATTCACTTACCGTAATGAATTCCGTAAGTTGTAAAACATTGGATTCTACATTCTCCCCTTCTGCGCGCGTAGCATGTTCATCCCTTTTTGATTTTCTGTATTTTGAGCGGTCAGATTTTGTTTTCGTCCCTTGCAATTTTGCCATGGTAGAACGAATCTTTTCCTGTATCGCTTTTTCTGAAATTCCTTCT
>DAORIK010000223.1:0-1885 GCA_035438465.1 Chitinophagales bacterium
TGAATTTAATGCTAGGCGATTGCTTAGAGCGAATGAAAGAAATACCCGATGGTAGTGTTGATATGATTTTAGCTGACCCGCCCTACGGCACAACGGCTTGTAAGTGGGATTCTATTATCCAATTAGAACCAATGTGGGAGCAGCTAAAGCGCATTATTAAACCGAATGGGGCTATTGTGATGACGGCAAGCCAGCCGTTTACTACAACTCTGATTGCATCTAATATTCAAGGATATAAGCATCAGTGGTTTTGGAATAAAAATAACAGCGCTGGTTTTGCGACGGCGAAAGTTAGACCATTCGCCATATGCGAGGACGTTTTAGTGTTTAGTAAAAATGGTGAAAAGGTCAACTATTACCCACAAATGACAACGGGTAAAATGCGCATAAAAGGAGGCTACTCTAAAAGTGATAATTACAGAATAACACCAACTAGTAAACTTTGTGATAAATACTACCCGAAAAACTTACTAAATTTCAGCAACGCAAGTCAAAAAGGAAAAGTACACCCAACTCAAAAACCAGTAGCCTTGATGGAATATCTAATCAAGACATACACAAACGAGAATGAAACAGTTTTAGATTTCACTTTTGGGAGTGGAAGTACAGGTGTAGCCTGTATGAATACAAATCGTAAATTTATCGGCATTGAGATGGATGACCACTATTTTGATATTGGTAGTAAACGTATATTGGAGAGTAACAAAGATGAATGAAATAAACCAAACAATTATTTGGGTTGGTAGTATTAAATGGAAGCTACAAGAGTTTGTTGTAGAGGTTGAGTTAGAGAAGCAAGGTGGCTGCGTCTATGTGAATGAAATCCGTAATCTTTATTGGAATGACAAAGCTACAGGAGATTCTAAAGAAATTATTGATTTAGTTGTTGACCTGATAAGCGATAAGGACTATGATGCGTTATCGGAAGCGATTGTAGCTTCATATTTAGACAGCAAACAAAAAGGTGAATGAGAGATGATTATTATTCAAATGTTAGCTTTATTAGCTGGCCTATTAGCAACATACTTCTTCTTTAGTGACATCTTCAAGCTTACATTCTTTTGCAGTAATGGAATGTACCAAGAAGTGTTAAAAGATTTATTGTTTAGTTTTGTGATTATTGTAATATGTGCAAGTATTACAGGAGCTATTCAGCTAAACTTGTTAAGCACAGGGATGTTGTAATGTTATATCAACCTGAAACATTTGAACCTTGCCCCTACTGTGGGAAGGAAGGCTTGAAGCGTAGCCACAGCAGTCTATATGAAATGAATGGTTGGTTACACGTATGTAAATCAGAACCATCTTGGAACAGGAAAATAGCTTATGAAAAGTTTGATGCAACGACACATCAAAATGACGGAAATGAAGATATTGTGTGGAATGTGGGTAGCGAAGTTGGAGGAGAAGGTCACTTTTATCGGTATAACGATTCGTACTAATCGTATTATTGCCTCAGATAATTGCTTGACAAGTAGCGCGGTAATTCCTACAATTAACGAAAATACGGGGTATGTTAGTGACTACCCTGTTAATAAGGCAGATGTACTCTCTGCTGTTCAAAATCAATATAAATGTTTTCTTGGAGAAGTGAAATGACTAAACGTGTAGCGTGGTTTACAGGTGAGCCAAGTGTTAAAGCTCGTTTTACACCACACAAGGTGTATGAAGTATTTAATGAAGATGGTGACTCTTTTAACCTGAAAGACGATACAGGCGACATAAGGTTTTGTCTAGAGAATGGTTGCGCCCATATTTGTTGTGGCAATTGGGTATTTGCTGATGTTATTGAGCAGACTAAACCAAAGAAAGCTAAGAAGTGGTCTGAGTGGCGGAAACATACAACAGGTAATGTACCTAAAGAGTTGGATGAGAACGATATTGT
>DAORIK010000224.1:0-1865 GCA_035438465.1 Chitinophagales bacterium
TTTTTTGGAACGGACACCGCCTTTATGTTTGCCATGCCCGCCACCGGACGAGGTATCTATATCTGCCATTGTTTATTTTTTAATTTTCAACTTTGTTTTCTAAAGAAGTAACAAGCTTGTATTTGTATACATCTTTCTCTTTAAAAATATCAATCATTTTTTTGATGCCTTTGATATTGGATTGTCTGTCGCCTTTAATAGCTACCGGAGGATTATCCATATTGTCATTTTCAGCATATACATAACGTATGGCTTGTACCCAAGCACCTAACTGATTATTTAAAGAATCCATAGGTATGCCTGTTAACTGACCTGAAACACGCATTTCTGTAAGTTCAGCTGTACTTCTTTTCACCACCTGCGGCAGTAACTGAATCGGAACGCCTACTAATTCTAATCTTGTAAACAGTTTTTTGGTGTTATCATCAATTGCGCCATATTTATTTTGACTAAGAGAGATTAGCTTTTCTAATATTTGCGTTTTTCTTTCCGGTTTTCCTATAGACATATAGGCTTTCCCATCTTTATCCACCGAAAATGTAACCATATCTTCTGCTACTGCATTTTCAGCCCGAGAAGTTGGAGTGGTTATTTGAACGATTTCTGCAGGACGAAATTTTGCCGTTAAAATAAAAAACGTTAATAATAAGAAAGAAACATCGCACATGGCGGTCATGTCCACCCAAGTGCTTCCACGTTTTACTTTGAATTTAGGCATTTTATTCTTTTAACCTGTGTTATTAATTAGTGTTTACGACTAGCAAACGTTTGAGAAATGCTGTAACCCATTTCATCGATGCTGTACGTTAATTTATCAATTTTTTGAGTACAAAGGTTGTAGAAAATAATTGCTAAGGCAGAAGTAAAAATACCTAATGCAGTATTTACTAAAGCTTCTGAAATACCTGAGGATAACGCAGCTGGATCGGGATTTCCGTTAACAGCTAAGGCTGCGAATGCTTTTATCATCCCGATAACTGTACCCAATAACGCGATTAAAGTACCAACCGACGCAATAGTAGATAAAATCCACATATTTTTCTCCAGAGCCGGTAATTCTAAAGATGTAGATTCTTCTACTTCTTTTTGAATATTCATAATTTTTTGCTCACCTGTCAGTTCGTTGTTTTTTTCCATTTCAGCATATTTATGCAAACCGGATTGTACCACATTGGCAACAGCACCTTTTTGTTTGTTGCATTCTGCCAATGCACCATTAATATCGTTAGATGTTAACTTAGATTTGATAACTTGTAGGAATGCATCTAAAGAACCTGTACCGGCAGCTTTTGATATAGTTAACAAACGTTCAATTGCAAATGTAATACATGTAACAAAGATTGCCATCAGGAACGGCACAATTACACCACCTTTGTAGAATAATCCTATAATGTTTTTTTCATGTCCTTTCGCATCAAGTTGTGATTTGAAAACGGTGTAGAATAAAATATTACAGATAACAACTGCAATAAGAACCACCAAGCCGGCACCTAATCCACCGGAATTCTTTTTTGTTTGTGCTTGAGCCATAATTGTCAATTTAAGTTTTAAATGATATTGATTTAATGTTTTATTTTAATAAGGTCGTAAAAATATACTATTTTTTCGTTTATTCTATGGTTTGCAACGAAAAATTACAGTTTTTATTGCAACGAAATTGCATCTGTTCACTTTTGTTCACAATACTTACACAAACATTAAGGATTAATTGCAATTAAAATAGACCCTGTTGCAGAAATTCTTATTTACCAATACAAATTGTTAAGTGAAAATGTAAAGCCTTATAAATAAAGGGTTTCAGGGGTTGCGGATTTATTTGGGCAACAACTGGGCAACAAAACCCACTAAAACAAGTGCAAGTACAG
>DAORIK010000225.1:0-1853 GCA_035438465.1 Chitinophagales bacterium
TTGCATTGTGATAATGTTCGGAAGAATCCAGTAACGCTTTTGACGGAATGCAGCCTACATTTAAGCAAGTGCCACCAAGTGTGTTGTAACGCTCAATGATTGCTGTTTTAAAACCTAATTGTGCTAAGCGTATTGCTGCCACATATCCACCCGGGCCGGAGCCTATAACGGTAACGTCGTATTTTTCCATTTTTTATAGTATTTAGATTTGAGTACTTAGTACTTAGATTTTGATTTGATTAAAGCGAATAGCATTTTTTGAAATTCTACCAAATCAAATGATATCTTATCAAATTGTTCTGTTGAAATATAATTTTGATTTTTACTGATAATAATTTGAGTATCTAATTCGTATGAAGAACCATTAGCAACTTCTAAGAAACGAATAAAATCTTTAGTTGAACTTTTTCCGGCACCTTCGGCAATATTTGATGACATGGAAACGCATGCCCTTCTCATTTGTGATACTAATCCAAATTTTTCTTCATTCGGAAAAACTTTGGTTATTTCATAAATATCATCAGCTATTGCAATTGATTTTTGCCAAACTTTCAAATCTTTATACTGATGCATATCTAAGTACTAACTACTAATTACTAACTACTCCGTTATAATTCCAACAATGCTTTCACCGGATCGGTTCCATAAAGCATCTTCTCCGGATTTTCTAAAAAGTCTTTTACCATCACTAAGAAACCAACGCTTTCTTTTCCATCTACAATTCTGTGATCATAAGATAAAGCCAAATACATCATCGGTCGTATTTCCACTTTACCGTTAATCGCCATCGGTCTGTCTTGTATTTTGTGCATTCCTAAAATGGCACTTTGCGGTTGATTGATAATGGGTGTTGACATTAAAGAACCAAACACGCCGCCATTGGTAATAGTGAAGGTGCCACCTTCCATATCTTCTAAAGTAAGATTGCCGTCTCTGCCCAATAATGCTAAGCGTTTTACTTCTTTTTCCACTTCTGCAAATGATAAACTTTCTGCGTTTCTGATTACCGGAACGACCAAACCTTTTGGAGTAGAAACCGCAATGGAGATATCTACGAAATCGTGGTAGATAATATTCTCCTCATCGATGTACGCGTTGATGGCAGGAAATTTCTGTAAGGCAATCGCACATGCTTTGGTAAAGAATGACATGAAACCTAACCCGATTCCATTTTTTTCTTCAAATGGTTTTTTATACTGCTCACGAATCTGATGTATGCGTGTCATGTCCACTTCGTTGAACGTTGTCAGCATGGCTGTTTCATTTTTGACAGCAACCAAACGACGAGAAATAGTTTTACGCATACGCGTCATTTTCTCTACTTTTTCATTTCGAGAAAAATTACCACTAACTTTTTCTAATGGTGTTTGTTTTGAAACGACTGTTTCTTTTACTTCTTTTTCTAACGACTCACGACTCACGACTTGCGACTTCAACGCATCCTCTTTAGTTATCCTCCCATCTACACCTGTACCTTGTACATCTTTTGCGTCAATACCTTTTTCATCTAATATTTTTTTAGCAGCAGGTGATGGTGTGCCTGTTGCGTAAGTTTGGTCGATGGTCGATTGTTTTTGGTCAATAGTTTCTTTTACCACTACTTCTTGCTTGTCTTCAACTTTAACTTGTTCTTTTTTTTGTGAACTATCGACTATCGACTGTGGACTATCAACATCCGTATCAATATAGGCTACCAGTCCGCCAATCTTGATATCATCACCTTCGTTGGCAACACGTGTAATAATTCCTGCTGCTTCAGATGGCATTTCAAAGGTCGCTTTGTCCGATTCAAATTCTGCTAAAGGTTGGTCTAGTTTTACATAATCACCATCTTCTACTAACCAGGACGATAA
>DAORIK010000226.1:0-1834 GCA_035438465.1 Chitinophagales bacterium
ATTGACATCTATATCCGGCGCAAAGTTGATATGAATACCGATACGCTTCATTTGTCGCGCAATTTCTTTACCCATATCATAAATCAATTCAGGACTATCAATTGCTCCCAGTGTGAGCTGGCGTGGATACGAAATCGTATTATCTAAACGCATACCAAGCCCCCACTCTCCATCGAAACCAATCCACAAAGGAATTTTACTTTGTGCCTGATAACGGTTGGTTAATTCCGCTTGTTTTTGTGCTGTCCCCTGAAAAAAAATCAAGCCGCCAACTTTATACTCATTTATGTATTTATCAATCGTTTTATAACTGGCCTCATCTTTATTGGAATAAGCGGCCACCATAAACAACTGACCAATCTTTTCATCCAGCGTCATGGTCTTCAGGATAGAATCCACCCAAATAGTTGAAGTATCTTTTAGATAAGGTGGTTCGGCTGCTTTTGAGTAGGCAGTAGTAAGCAGGCAGTAGGCAGTTAATAATTGTAGAATTGTAGAATTGCGGAATTGCACAATCTTATTTATCACTATTTTAAAATTTTCTATTCTCATTCTTTAATTCTCCAATTCAATAATTCAACCATTATCACAAAAATCAGTCCTAAATTTGCTCAAACATAAGAAAATTATAGCCTTTGATATGTTATAAACTTTAAACGAACGTGGAAACGCGGATTTTATGTTTTAAACACATAGAAACGTGCCTATTCTATGCTTTTGAAACTAAAGCATTTACAGGAATTAGTATTAAAACCGGATATCAAAGAAAAACAGAGATTCATCTTCGATGAGTTATTTTCATCATATCTTCACATATAGCCAGTTCCGGCATTTTTATTATCAAAATAACAGCATTTAACACGATGTAACGAGTAGTATTTTGTATTTTGTGTACCTATTATGTCTGATATTATAAAACTTTTACCGGATGCCATCGCCAACCAGATTGCGGCGGGTGAAGTGATACAACGACCTGCGTCAGTGGTAAAAGAATTGCTGGAGAATAGTGTGGATTCAGGTGCCAAAAACATTCAGTTAATTATTAAAGATGCCGGTCGTGCGCTGATACAAGTGGTAGATGACGGTTGCGGTATGAGCGAAACAGATGCACGCATGTGTTTCGAGCGACATGCGACATCTAAAATTAAAAAGATTGAAGATTTATTTTCATTATACACGTTTGGGTTTCGCGGTGAAGCCATGGCTAGTATTGCTGCGGTGGCGCAAGTGGAAATGAAAACCAAACTGCACAACAAAGAAGTCGGAACTATATTAATTGTGGAAGGTTCTAAGGTAATTTTACAGGAACCCACAGCTACCAATCCAGGTACTTCCATTTCTGTGAAAAATTTATTTTATAATGTCCCTGCACGTCGTAATTTTTTAAAATCAAATCAGATTGAAACGAAACATATTCTGGATGAATTTGTACATGTTGCTTTAGCAAATCCGAATATCTTTTTTTCATTACATCATAATGGAATAGAAGTTTATCATCTGAAAGCTACAAATATTCGTCAGCGCATCGTAAATATTTTTGGAAAAAATTACAACGAAAAATTAGTGCCGATTGAAGAGGTTACTGATTATGTAAGTGTACGCGGTTTTATCGGCAAACCGGAAGTAAGCAAGAAAACACGCGGTGAGCAATTCTTCTTTGTCAATAATCGATTCATCAAAAATAATTTTCTGAACTATGCCATTACTAAAGCTTATGATGGCTTAATCACGGATAAAAGTTTTCCGTTTTATTGCTTGTTTATTGATATAGAACCCGGCGCGATTGACATCAATGTACATCCAACCAAACAGGAAATAAAATTTGAAGACGAGA
>DAORIK010000227.1:0-1805 GCA_035438465.1 Chitinophagales bacterium
GCCCTCCTTTTTATAAAAATTTAAATGAAGAAGAAGTCATATATATGCTTGCGTTGTAATAAAGATTTCAAGCATAATAAACATCATTATAAGTCTCACATTAAAAATAGATGTTATATTTCTCAAATTTAATAACAAATTTCTTTTTCCTTCGATTCTCCTATCCACCTAAGAAAAAACATGTAAGATGAGTAGATATGGAAGATGCACTAATAAAGATGTCTAGTACCTCCAAAATTCGAATTTGGATGTTGCCTTGGCGATAATCATTTATTTGTGTTAAGATATAAAAGACATCAAAAGAAGGATAATAATTTGATAAAAAATATAAATATCTGCACTTGCCCAGTTTGTGCTAATCAAAAAACTAGGAATTCATAGATTTACTTCAAGTAGCATCAAGATTTGTCAAAAGAAGATTGTCTTTAATAGAAATCGTAACTCTTTGTACCTGCAAGAGGAAGAGTTGGAAAATAAGGTTTTTGTTCAGTTTGTATTGGTATTTTTTAAGATTATCTCGAGCATACTTTATCTTAATAGCATAAATCAAAGCTAAGGCACTATATTTAGGATTATTCTCCTCTCAAATCTGCGATCAAAAAGATACAAAAATTTGATTAATAAATTAACCCTTTGCAGTTTTGTCCTTTAAGTTGTGGTTTTCAATTAAGTAACAATATTTGCTAATCTTGTGAATATAATCCTCACCTTTTTAATTAGAGAATACCAGAAGAAAGAACACCTACAACAAAAGTAATGTCTATTGCTATATAGCAACAAATAAATAGTATCAATCCGGCTAAGTGGTAGTAATTTCATTTAAAAACAGGGGAAATGCCGAGCGGTCAATTCTCAAGAGTATTTAGTGGATTAAAGAAGCCTATTGAAAAAGGAATAGCATGTTTAGTTTGCAACAACTGGGTCAATAAAGGATGGTCTTGCATCGATTGTGCGGCTTCATTCCATTAATAGTGCACACCAATATAATGCCCATACAAGTAAAAAGCACCATTCATGAATCTATAAAATCATCCTTCATTGGCACAAGCATTTATGATTGGATCAACAAAAGTTATATGTATGGTTAGGACTGCAACATAACGATATTTTAGATCCACAACAGCTTCCCAACGAATAACTAGATAATAGTGGCTAAATTGTGGAATTCCTCACCCATAAAGATATTCAACAGAGAGTTTGTACCACCGGGATTGTAGGTTCTTTCCTGGGTTTGCGGCTAGAGGAATCGCTCCTCGATCATTCTAGGCAAAGGACCAAAGTGTTATTGAATAGTTTAAAAAGTATACATATCCCCCATTTTATGTGAAGCCAATACCTGTCAAGGGGAGAGGAGCTTTCGCAGGACGAAGAATAATATAATCTGAAATAATAGGATTATATTCAGGACGGGTTCAGCCAACAGCATCATACACCCATCTGTCTGAAGATTCTGGATTAAGTTAGCCATACTGTTTCAAACTTATATCAGGCCCTGGTAACGCCTGCGAACTTTGCATTACAACTACCGATGAAGAGCCATTTGGATGCACAATGTATTTAAACCATGATAAAAAGGCTAACGTAAAGGCAATAATCGGTTATTATAAAAGATAGCTAATCATTGTGTTATATGCCGCAAAAAAAATTGAAAAAGAGGAGGAATTATTCTTGAACTATAATGGACAAGATAAGACATTCCCAACCCCTTGGGAAGATGAATAGTAAAAAGAAAGATCTTCTTTGATAGAAGAGCAAATAAAACATTTCAACAAATTTGAATGGACCCAATGATCAAATAATAATTT
>DAORIK010000228.1:0-1786 GCA_035438465.1 Chitinophagales bacterium
AAGTAATTTCTTCCGGCTCACTAGGCTTGGATTTAGCCTTAGGTATTGGCGGTATCCCGAAAGGAAGAATTATTGAAATCTATGGTCCTGAATCTTCAGGTAAAACCACCTTAGCCATTCATGCCATTGCACAAACGCAAAAAAAAGGTGGCATCTGTGCAATTATTGACGCAGAACATGCCTTTGATAAAAAATATGCAGAAGCATTGGGTGTGGATACGGATAACCTCTACATCTGCCAGCCGGACGATGGCGAGCAAGGCTTAGATATTGCTGAGCAATTAATCCGATCTGCTGCCGTAGATTTAGTAGTGGTGGATTCCGTAGCAGCATTAGTTCCGCGCAGCGAAATAGAAGGTGAAATGGGCGACAGCAAAATGGGCTTGCATGCACGTTTGATGAGTCAGGCAATGCGAAAATTGACAGGTGCCATTAGTAAAACATCGTGCAGTTGTATTTTCATCAACCAGTTGCGTGATAAAATAGGCGTGATGTTCGGTTCTCCGGAAACTACAACAGGAGGAAATGCCTTAAAATTCTATGCATCTATCCGTTTGGATATCCGACGTGCGGGGCAAATCAAAGACAAAGAAAACAACGTAATCGGCAACCAAACGAAAGTTAAAGTGGTGAAAAACAAATTGGCTCCTCCGTTCAAGACGGCTGAGTTCGATATTATGTTTGGAAAAGGAATTTCAAAAGAAGGAGAAATTGTAGATATGGGGAGTGAGTTGGGAATTTTACAAAAAAGTGGTGCCTGGTATAGTTACGAAGGACAAAAAATCGGTCAGGGCCGTGATCAGGTGAAACAATTACTATTGGACAACCCAGGTTTAGCAGACGAACTGGAAGCGAAAATAAAAGAGAAAGTGTTAGTAGCTTAATGCAATAAACAAGATTTTATTAAAAGAAGGCATCGCTTAAAGCGATGCCTTCTTTATTTAGAAGACTTTGCAAGTTTAAAAACTTACCAAGTCTAAAATTCTTTTTTAAACTATATAATTTCGATATTCGTATTTCAATCACACAGCTATGATATTTTTATTTAAGATGATAACGATGGCCGATTTTAAAGAGCATTGGTGGCTTTATTTATCCATGCCCATCATCGCCTCCATCATTGGTTATGGAACGAAAATAGTAGCCATCAAAATGATGTTCGAGCCATTGGAATTTTTCGGTATCAAACCATTTCTAGGCTGGCAAGGTATTATTCCGCGCAAGGCAGCAATTATGAGTACCATTGCCTGCGATACATTAACCGCTCGATTAATAAAACCGGAAGAAATTTTTGCACGATTGGATCCAAACAGGATTGCGCAGGAACTGGAAAAACCCATGTTACCCATTGTAGAAAAAATTACCCACGATGTAATGAGTCATTACCAGCCCGGTTTGTGGGAAAGCATTCCTGAAAATGTAAAAAGATTGCTCATCAAACAAATACAGCAGCAGTCGCCGGATATGGTGCGCCAGCTGATGCAGCAAACCAAAGATAATTTAAACGACGTATTTGATTTGAAAGATATGGTAGTGACCAATCTTACTAAAGATAAAAAATTGCTCAATAAAATATTTTTAGAAAGCGGTGAGAAAGAATTTCAGTTTATTCGTAATTCAGGAATTTATTTCGGTTTCCTGATTGGTTTGGTACAGATGATTGTTTGGATGTTGACACAGGAACCATTGGTAATGCCCATTTTTGGCTTATTCACTGGTTGGTTTACCGATTGGCTTGCTTTGAAAATGATTTTTGCACCACAAATAGAAAAAAAATACTTCGGTA
>DAORIK010000229.1:0-1778 GCA_035438465.1 Chitinophagales bacterium
TTAAAGATGCTCCCGCTCCTTTGGATGCCTACATTTATCTTATTAAATTCAGAGGTAAAGACGATAAAGATTATACACAAAACGGCACTGTAATGCTACTGAAATAAATCACGCAGGAATTTTCACTTCATATGTTCGTTTCTCTTTGTTGTATAAATTATAATCGCGAATCCATGGATTATAGATGCGCAATAATTTATAGCTGATATTATTTTGTTTTGCAAAACTAACCCAGTTTACAGAACCTGAAACCTGTTGTATATTATATTTCAACTCAGGATATAAATCTTCCTTATTCAGATAAAATCCAAAATCTTTTTGATTCTGATGGATGGTTTTTATCGCAATAATGCGTTGTACGTAACGGCTCGTTTCTGAGTTTAAAAGCAAGTGATAATATTCTTTCTCTCCTTGCAGATTTTGTTGTTTGTTTACGCCTGCTAAACCCATGTTATAACTAGCAGCCGCGGCTGTCCATGATCCTGATTTATCTTTTGCATCGCGCAAATATTTACAAGCAGCACGCGTAGCTTTTTCCAGATTATAACGCTCATCTACTTCACTTGTTATTACTAAGCCATATTGAGTGCCGGTGGTTTTCATAAATTGCCAGAAACCCGATGCGCCAGATGGTGAAACTACATTATCCAATGCACTTTCTGCCATACATAAATATTTAAAATCATCGGGTACATTTTCTTCTTTTAAGATTTTCTCGATTGATGGCAACCAGCGATTCGCACGTTTCAACATAATAATAGTAGAGGATTGCCAGTAAGCATTTACCGTTAATTCTCTATCCAGGCGTTCACGCACTTCCGGGTCATCCAGTGGTACTGCTTCACCGGCAAATGTTATACTTTCCGGAATTTTCACAGCATATGCCGATTGTATCGGCAAGGCTAGATTTTCCTGTTTTGTGTTTGATTTTATAAATGGAAAATAAGTACCCGAAGAGTCTCCTGTTGCATTAATAAACAACATGATTATTGCAAAAGCAAAAAAACCAAGAGCGAAGAAAGAGAGTTTATTTTTCATAGAATGGTAGTAAGTGGTAATACGTTGAAAGAAATTTACAACTTTATTTTTTCTTATAAATTGGTACGGTAGAACAAGCTTCTCCAAACATTAGTGATTTTACAACTGGCTGCAATTTTTTCGTAATTTCCAGATAAGCTTCACCTGTTACTGTTTTTGTTCCGCATCCTTTAATAATAACGCGTTCATCTTTATATTTATTTTCGTCAGTATCTTTTATATTTTGCAAGAACAAATTATATTCCACAATCTCTTTGGTGCCAAAATATATTTTATCTGTTTGCGCTGAGAGATAAGAAGCAACCAGCATAAATGCCCATTGTGGAAGAATGGCATCTGTGCTGCAAAAAACCGCAGTTGTTTTATTTGCATACACCGACCAGTCGTGTTGTTTTAATGAATCTCTGAATTCAATTTCTTTCAAAATCAATCCACGAAATAAAAAATCTTTCAAATCTAATGCTACAATTTCTTCTTTCGGAAAGAAGTCTTCCAAGTCTAGAGTGATTAAGCCACTCTGCGCTACTTTATTAATCAGGTTGTCAGTCATGTGATTGCAATATACACGTTTATAACAAAACAAAAAAAGCGAAACTAAAGTTTCACTTTTTTTATAGAACAGATTGCTTCGCTACAATTTATTTCGCTCGCAATGACGAATTCTCATTAATAAAATTTATAACGTGTGTCTTCTACGTTTGCTTTTTTGCTGATAGATTCAAAAATAGTTTGAAAGCTTA
>DAORIK010000230.1:0-1772 GCA_035438465.1 Chitinophagales bacterium
CGACGTGCTTTGTCTAACATGGAATGAAGATAGTAATTTTTTAGATGCTGAAACGGGTTCAGCATAATGGTGGAACTAAAGGCAGTCATTCCGAACTTGTTTCGGAATCTATTACAGTGAAAGATATTATCGATTTTCGACTATTATTATTATTTAGTTGAAACTTATTTCGGTTGGTGGATGACAGGTTACAAAACCTGTTAAAGGAGAGGAAATTTCTTTGTACATGTTGTTGAGTAAATCTAAGGAATTGTTGGAAAACAGCTAAATTATTTCCACTTATCAGGCCGCTTAATTTTGAATCCATTTATCTTTAAGATAATTTCATCATCCAATACTGCATTTTCAAACTGCATGAAACAGCTATCTAATTTTACAATTTTATTAGATAATTGATTAAGATTATTTGAAAATCTATTTGGCGGGAAATAGGTAATGATTTTATGTTTTGGATTAAATTCTCTGATAAATTCTATAGCAGGAACCAAATCGCTATCCGCAGAAATTAAAATACTAATATCACATTTATCAAAAACTACATTTCTTACCATTTGGGTGGCAATTCTTACATCGGTTTCCTTCTCCTCGTGAACTTTAAATTTTACACCACAGGAATTGCATTTTTGTTTCTTAGATAAATATTTTCCTAAGTGTAATTTAAACTTAGCTTCTTGAATATTTGCTTGAAAAAATAAATCCTGACGTTCTTGTTTTCCTTTATCTTTTTGAACTGCTGAAAAATAATTTACTTCAATTAATTCTTGATGTGATTTTACAAATGAAGAACAAAATTTTACAATATCTAACCAGTAAAACTGTTTCCATTTTTTATCTTTCAAGCCAAAATAGAAATTGAAGCCGTCTATATAAAAAATGATACGTTGTTTATTTTGCATAATGCAAATATATAAAAAAACCACTCTGCAATTGAGTGGCTAGCTTGAGAATTTCCCATCTCAAGGAGAACAAATATGCAAAGCATAATTGTAATGTAAATTTAAGTAAAAATTTTGTAATGTCAAGTAATTACTGAACAAAAAGTGTTAACATATTTATAAATTAACATATTTTATAAATAAATTTTCGTTCTATATAGTGTGTATTTTCATTTGCGCAGAGTCCTCTGCGAGAGACGCTGCTGTGAAAGAAAATTGCAATTCTTTTTCAAAAGTTCAGGAATGCCTGTACCTAAATTTTTGACTTCTTTCTTTTTTAACAAAGAGTAATATTTTTTTGTATTTTGGCAATCATTAACAGTGCAATAAAGAATCAATAAGTTGCCTATTGTTCCAACTTTACTTGCTTTTTTATATTGATGAAACCCTAAAACTTTAATATTATTACGAATAGAGTTTTGTCTGTTTTTTTCTTTTAAGATATTATCTTTTTCTCGTGTCCATAAAATATAATATTGCATAGCAAGATGCCTATAAATAAGAACATTATTACTGTCTGTTTTTTGAAGTTTTTCTAATAGTATAATGTTATAATCAACTTCTTCTGAATTTGGTATTATTCCACAACCTTGTCCATGCAATTTTGTTGCAATAGTATCATTGTATGTTGCTTTTGAAAATGAATTCAAGAAAAACAGCAATAAGATATTTAAAAATACTGTTTTCATTACACATCATAATTCAATACACTCTGCAGCCATCTTTCGATTTCTTCTACTTTCATGTTTTTGCGGGCAGCATAATCTTCCACCTGGTCTTTGGCAATTTTTCCTATACCGAAATATTTGCTGTCTGGGTGCGAGAAATACCAGCCAC
>DAORIK010000231.1:0-1771 GCA_035438465.1 Chitinophagales bacterium
GTATCACGTATCGTGAAGAGCTGGAAGAGCAAACCGGTCACCGTGAAAAAGTAACTATCGAATCTCGTGATAAGAAAAAATCTCCATCATTATTAATCGTGGATGAGAAAGGAAAAGAATTGTATTCCTATTCTATTCCGGTAGGTGCGCACATTTCTGTAGAAGACAATGAAGCAGTTTTACCAGGATCTATCATCGTGAAAATACCGCGTATCTTAAGTAAAGTACGAGATATCACGGGTGGTTTACCACGTGTTCAGGAATTATTCGAAGCACGTAATCCATCGAATCCGGCTAAGGTTTCTGAGATTGACGGACAAGCTACTTTCGGTAAAATCAAACGTGGTAACCGTGAGGTGACGATAACATCGAAAGATGGCGTTCAACGTAAATACCTGGTTCCTTTAACTAAACATATTTTAGTACAGGACGGCGACTTTGTGAAAGCAGGTATGCCATTATCAGATGGTGCTATTACACCAAGTGATATCCTGAAAATTAAAGGACCTGCAGCATTACAAGCTTATTTAGTTAATGAAATTCAGGAAGTTTACCGTTTACAAGGTGTACGTATCAACGACAAACACATCGAAGTAATTGTAAAACAAATGATGAGTGATGTATTGGTAAGTGATGCAGGTGATACTAAATTCTTAGAGAACGAAAGAGCGGATAAATTCGAATTCATCGAACAAAACGACTATATCTACGATAAGAAAGTAATTACGGAAGCAGGTGACTCTGAGCAATTAGTGGTTGGACAAATCGTTACAATGCGTCAGATTCGCGAAGAGAATTCATTCTTAAAACGTAATGACAGAAAACCGGTAGAATATCGTGATGCGATTCCTGCAACGGCAAGTCCATTGTTACAGGGTATCACAAGAGCTTCCTTAGGTACGGCCAGCTGGATTTCAGCGGCATCGTTCCAGGAAACTACCAAAGTATTAAATCAGGCTGCTATCAACGGCAGAATTGACTTAATGCGCGGTTTAAAAGAAAACGTAATCGTAGGTCACAGAATTCCTGCAGGTACAGGTGTTCGTGAGTTCGAAAACGTAATGGTAGGCTCTAAAAAAGAATACGAACGCATGATGGCTAAAAAAGCTATGATTGAAGACGATGAAGAATAGTATCCTTCATTAATTATAAAAGGCTGTCTTTTTAGACAGCCTTTTTTTATGTCTATGTGGTAAAATAATGAACTATTAGAACAGCAACTGTTCAATCCAAAGCACGCGGCGAAGAAAAACCTCGACGACCTAAATTGTCGTGCAAGCGATTTGATTTGCAATGTGCGCTTTTAATTTAATCGTATTACACTTCGATTACAGCTGTCAGTAATGACAAGACAATTTATAAAGTCAGGTTTTTCGAGCTGAGGCCTTATGCGTGGGCAGAGTGCCTTGGATTGGACTTGATTTTTTGCTTACTTTTTTATCAAGAAAAAAGTAAGGTATAGTTCAGATATAAAAACAATGACTCTTATAAAATCAGATGCTTCCATTGCTTTTTGAGGCAATTTTACCTCCTTCAGACTGTTTACCAATGACAGATTTGTGATTATATAAGTTAAAAAGTATGCTGTAAATTTAGTTATGTATTCCCCATTTTGTTTATATTTACAAAATAGAAATCTGTAACAAAGTTCAATTTCACACCATGGAAAATAATAATCAGAATCAAATCAATATTGAATTGCCGGAAGAAATTGCGGATGGTGAATATGCCAACTTAGCCATCATTACACACTCCAATCAGGAGTTTGTCG
>DAORIK010000232.1:0-1731 GCA_035438465.1 Chitinophagales bacterium
GCATTTAACGGAACATCGTCATAGATTATCTTTTCTTTTGCATTCTTTTGTTCCGGCTCGTGGAATACAGTAGGAGTTAAGTGATTTCCTTTTAGTTCGTTAAAATAATTTGAAACCAAAGCTGTCGTTTTTTCTTTTTCAATATTTCCGGCAACCACCAGAATCGCATTATTCGGCTGATAATATTTTGCATAAAATGCTTTCACATCTTCGAGAGTTGCATCTTCAACATGTTTTAATTCCTTACCGATTGTTGGCCATTTATACGGATGTTGTTCATAGACCATTTCACGCAAAATATGCCATACGTTTCCATACGGCTGATTGATATAGTTTTCTTTAAATTCCTCACACACCACTTTTCGCTGAACGTCCAGACTTTTTTTGTTGATATTGAGATGAGCCATCCTGTCAGCTTCAAGACATAAAGCTGTTTCAATATTTACAACAGGTACAGTATCATAGTAATTGGTATAATCATTATTCGTAAAAGCATTGTTTTCTCCGCCGGCTTCCTGTAATGGTTTATCAAAGTCCGGGAAATGCTTGCTTCCGCTGAACATCAGATGCTCAAATAAATGTGCAAAACCTGTTCTGCTTTCATCTTCATCTTTTGCTCCCACTTTATATAGCGTATTCACTGTGACAAAAGGTGTGGTTTCGTCATAATGGTGTATAAGTGTTAACCCGTTGTTCAATACCTCTTTCGAAAATTCTATCATGCTGCGAAAATACGATGAACGATTAACAATAATCAATAAAATTTACACAATAATTCTTTGCACTCTTTGCGTCTTTACATCAATAACATTTTATCTTTGTCGTTGTTTAATTAAATATGCAACTTTCTACACTCTATAAAAAAGCACTCAATTTTGAATTCCTTACAGTTGAAGAAGGCGTCTTTTTGTTTGAGCATGCGCCCACACCTGAATTAATGGCAATAGGTCATCAATTGCGAATGATTCAAAAACCAGATAATATCGTAACGTGGCAAATAGACAGAAATGTAAATACTACAAATGTTTGTGTGGCAAATTGTAAGTTTTGTAATTTTTACAGAAAACCGGGACACGAAGAATCTTACATCACCGATATTGAAACCTATAAAAGGAAAATAGAAGAAACCATTCGATATGGTGGCGACCAGTTGTTGCTCCAGGGAGGTCATCATCCTGATTTAGGACTCAAGTTTTATACGGATTTATTTTCGTCTTTAAAAAAGTTATATCCTGAAATAAAGTTGCATGCACTCGGGCCACCAGAAATTGCTCATATCTGCAAACTGGAAGGAATGACGCATACTGAAGTTTTAATGGCGTTAAAAAACGCAGGATTAGATTCTTTACCAGGGGCGGGGGCAGAAATTTTAAACGACAGAGTTCGACGTTTGCTCGCAAAAGGAAAATGCAGCGGCGAAGAATGGTTAAATGTAATGCGCGCAGCACATCAACTGCATATTACTACTTCTGCCACCATGATGTTTGGTCATATTGAAACAATCTATGAACGCATGGAACATTTGGTTTGGATACGACAGGTACAAAGTGAAAAACCGGCTGATGCAAAAGGTTTCTTAGCTTTTATTCCATGGCCTTATCAGGATGAAAGAACGTTACTAAAAAAAATGCGCAACATCAGAAATCAGGTTACAGGCGATGAATATATTCGAATGCTGGCAATCAGCAGAATAATGCTGCCGAATATCAAAAATATTCAGGCTTCCTGGCT
>DAORIK010000233.1:0-1708 GCA_035438465.1 Chitinophagales bacterium
GAATGAGTCGCAAGTATTGTTCCTATATTTCTAAGATAACGAATTTAACACTTTCCATATATCAAAAAGTGGAAGAATTAACCTTTTTTAGCATGTATTCTATTATTTCACACCGGTATGGCCGAAACCGCCTTCTCCGCGTTCCGTTTCATTGAGTTCATCCACTTCTTTAAACTGTACTTTTTCAAACTTAGCAACAATTAACTGAGCAATGCGCTCTCCTGTATTTATTACCGTTGTTTCATTGGATAAATTAATCATTATCACTTTTATTTCTCCCCGATAGTCAGAATCTATCGTTCCGGGAGAATTTAAAACTGTAACTCCTTTTTTTAAAGCCAACCCGCTTCTTGGTCGAACCTGTGCTTCATATCCCTCCGGTAATTCAATATATAAACCGGTTGGTATGAGTGCGCGTTGCAGAGGCTTCAGCATCACGGGTTCCTGTAACTGTGCGCGTAAGTCGACGCCTGCAGAGCCTGTTGTTTCATATTCCGGAAGCGGATTGTCTGATGTATTTACAATTTTTAATTTCATGCGTATATTTTTATTGTTTTTGATGGCGCATATGCCTGCCTGTTGCAGACAGGGAATATCCTGTTATTCAGTTGCTGTTGGTTTATTTGCACCAATGGATATTTCATAGCATATAGTATCAGGCAGATTTTATCAATATTGAGAAATACTTCAACACAAAAACTGCCCTACAAATATAGTGAGATTTTTTATTACGACCTTATTTTTTCTTTTCTAAAAAATAAGCTGTCAAAATGTAGAAAGAGAGTAAAACTAATGCAATAATGGTGTTTAAAAGCAAAGACAGTTCCGCAGGCAATATCGCATATTTTAAAACCAGAAAGAGTGCGAGTGCAAAAGATAAATAAAACAGAATGCGTTTATAGTCGTACGGAATCGGATAATATTTTTGTTCTGTTACATATCCGATAATTACCATAGAAATATAGCATGCTAATGTTGCCCAGGCAGCGCCAAAATAACCAATCTTCGGCACCAGCAAAACATTCATCACTATGGTTACTACGGCTCCTGTTGTGGAGATTATTGCGCCAACATAGGTTTTGTCAGTAATTTTATACCAGGTAGAAATATTGAAATAAATGCCCAGACAAATATTAGCCATTAATAAAATCGGAATAATATCTGCTCCAACAAAATAAGCTGCAGATTTCGGAGAATACAAAATAAATAGGTATTGTATCAAAGGTAAAAACAACACTATAGACAAGAATATTACACACACACAGATAGTATAATATTTCATGGTGGATGCTAAGATAGTTTTGCTGTCAGATTTTTCCGCATGCCTGAAAAACAAGGGTTCTGCCGCAAAACGGTAGGCTTGCAAAAACATAGACACCAGCATCGCAAACTTATAATTGAATCCATAAATGCCAAGCTGTTCTTTATTGGTTATATCATCGTATGGAAGTAAACGTGTCATTATAATTCTGTCCAGCACTTCATTAATCATACCTGCAAAACCAACCAGCATAATTGGCATGGCATAATTCAGCATTTTTTTATATAACGCCGTGTCTAAAGAAAACTGAAGTTGTTTTAATTGTCTCAGCAAAAACAAAAAAGTAACCATACTCGCCAGGATATTGGCGATAAAAATATAAGACACCCTGGTAACTGCAAAAGAATAATTCAGATGCGGCAACACCATAAAAAATACAACATTGAA
>DAORIK010000234.1:0-1576 GCA_035438465.1 Chitinophagales bacterium
GCGTTCTGTCCATCCCTTCATTTCTAAAGTTTCTGGAAAACTCATATACCCAGTCAAACCCGCCCACTATTAATCTTTTCAGATACAATTCATTGGCGATACGCAAATACAACGGAATATCCAAAGCATTATGGTGTGTAATGAACGGCTTTGCCGCCGCGCCGCCGGGAATACTTTGTAACACAGGTGTATCTACTTCCAGGGCACCCTTTTCATTTAAAAATTCACGAATGGAATTCATCATCTTTGTACGCTTTACAAAAGTTTCACGTACTTTTGAATTCACTACTAAATCTACATATCGCTGACGGTAACGCATTTCCGGGTCGGAGAAAGCGTCAAACACATTGCCTTCATCATCTGTTTTCACCACCGGCAATGGACGCAATGATTTTCCAAGCAAAGTAAACTCTGTAGCATGTATAGATATTTCTCCCATCTTAGTAATAAAGACGTATCCTTTAACACCTATAAAATCACCTAAATCTAACAGCTTAGAAAAAAGTATATCATACATGGTTTTGTCTTCTTCCGGACAAACATCATCGCGACGCACGTAGATTTGTATTCTACCTGTACTATCCTGCACTTCTGCAAAGCTTGCTTTTCCCGCAGGTCTTGTTGCCATCAATCTGCCGGCAATACATACATCCTGATAATTCAAACGGTTTTTGGTGCCGTCTTCCAGCACTTCTTCTTTATAATTTTCTTTAATTTCTTTTGATGTAACATTTACCGGATACAGTGGTGCCGGATACGGGTCAACACCCAATGCTTTAATTTTTTCAAGTTTTTCTCTTCTTACCTGTTCCTGTTCAGAAAGTTGTTGCATATTTAATAAATTGAATGGCAAAGATAAGTATAAGTCGTAAGTCGTAAGTCGTAAGTCGTAAGTTTTTTGCTTAAAGTAGATATTCTACGTCATTAATTGATAATTTATTAAAATTTACCCGCATTGTTTGCCAGCCTAACTTTTGCGGCTCGATGAGATTTTCTGCTTTGTCGTCTAAAAACAAAACTTCGCCGGGTTTAATTTGTTGTTCTTGCATCACGAATGCATAAAGTTCTTTATCCGGTTTACGGAAACCCATCTCATGTGAGTAATAACAAGTATCAAAAATTGCTTCGAGTATATCTTCATTAAATGTTTGCTGAACATACATACGGATATGCTTCAGGTGAATCGAATTGGTATTGCTCAGTAATAAAAGTTTATATTTTTCAGACAAGCATTTTAGTAAATCAACTCTGTATTTTGGTATTTCCAACAATACGCTATTCCAGTTTTGAATGATTAGCTCTTCAGAAATCTCATTGTTCAAAGCAATATTTTTCAATTGCTGAATAAAATCCTGTTCACTGACTTTTCCTTTTTCAAATTGGTGAAAAAAATTATTTCGTTGTAGCTGATGTAATTTTTCAGGAAGAAAATTTGGTATCAAATCTTCTTCCAGCCATTCTTGTTCTGTTTTAAGATTGAGCAGCACACCACCAAGGTCGAAGATGAGGGTTTGGATTTTATTCATTTAAAAAATTAAAAAGCTCCAAAATTTGGAGCTTTTTGTGGTCCCGCATG
>DAORIK010000235.1:0-1561 GCA_035438465.1 Chitinophagales bacterium
CCAGCTACTCCTGCATATAGCATCGGATTGAAGAGATAAGAAAAAATGCCAACATCCATCAATTCATTATGACCGCTGAGTTGCGTAGTTAAATCATTCCAGCCGCCGTTTATACTAACAAATACGACATAAAATACGATTGGTGTAATTCCTAAAATAAAATTTAAAATACTATTTTTTCTGCCAAACAAAAACAAACTTACAGGCAATACAACTAAATAATTCTGTTTGCATAAAGCCGCAAATCCTATAAATAAGAAACCAATGAAATCCCATTTTTTTTCTAAAATGATGATGTTGAATCCAATCATACACATCAGTAAACCATCTATGGTATGTAAGACGGATGCGGGAAAATAATGTACATTAAAAACAAAGCAAATTATAACAAGCGCATACTTGTTGAAACTTGAAATTTCCCGTTTAGAATATTTCAACAAAAAACGAACCCACAAAAATGCAATCAGCACTTGCTCTAACCAAAACACAAATCGGGAAACTAAGAAGAAATGTGTTTTGGATATCAGTAAATCAGGAATATGTAAATAAGCGTAGCCTAAAGGCCGAACCGAAGAAAAATCAACATGCGGAATTTGTCCGTGCAATACACGGTTGGTAGCCGACAATACAAAACCTTCGTCTGTTGGATTAAACCCATATTTTGAAAATAAGATATGGCAAATACTTGTCAGAAACAGTATGAATAAAATATCATATACGGTTTTCTTTGTCATTAATTATAGTCCAAATATAATTTAAATCTTTGTGCTATAAGTGTCTTAGTGGTTTCAAACTTCTAACACAATCATAAACTCTATTATTTTAAGATGTATACTGCTTTACGTACTTTTGAGGCAATTAATCAGATTATGGAATACAATTTCTCAGAAATAGAAAAGCAGGCTCGCAGTAAATGGAATTATGACGATGCTGAAAAGTCAGTTTACAAGGTGGACAACAACAGCAATAAACCGAAATATTATGTATTAGACATGTTTCCTTATCCGAGTGGTGCGGGCTTACATGTTGGTCATCCGCTGGGGTATATTTTTTCGGATATCTATGCACGTTACAAACGCATGAAAGGCTTTAATGTGTTGCATCCAATGGGTTTTGATGCTTTTGGATTACCGGCTGAGCAATATGCCATTCAAACAGGTCAACATCCGGAAATTACGACCAAAAAAAATATTGAAACCTATATTGAACAACTAAAGAAAATCGGTTTCTCTTATGATTGGTCACGAAAAGTAACAACCTGCGAACCTGAATATTACAAACACACGCAATGGATTTTTCTGAAATTATACAATTCTATTTATTGCTACAAAAATCAATGCGCATATAATGTTTCAGTATTGATAAAGCATTTTGAAGAACACGGAAATCACAACAATACAGCTTATACTAACGAAGAGGTGCCGCCATTTACTGCGGAAGAATGGAAAGCATTTTCTCCAAAACAACAACAGGATATTTTGATGGAATATCGTTTGGCGTATCAAAAAGAATCTTTTGTAAACTGGTGCCCGGCATTAGGAACGGTCTTGGCAAATGATGA
>DAORIK010000236.1:0-1532 GCA_035438465.1 Chitinophagales bacterium
ATTCTGGCACCAGGCAGGGAAGCGAATATCATAACAAATAAACGGTTGGATTTTCCAGCCTTTGTAATCAAGTATGATTTTTTCAACTCCTTTTGTCAGTAACTTGTCTTCGCCAACCAGAGAAAATAAATAATGTTTATCGTAATGATATTTAATTTCATTCTCTGCCACACAGAAAAAGCGGTTATATACTTTATCATTCTCATTAAATAAAAAACTTCCGCAGACTGCACAATTTTTTTCTGCTGAAATTGATTTTAGAAATTTTATTGTTTCTCCGTTTGCATCTTCTGCCAGACTCAAATCATCAATACAAAAAGCCGTATTGAAAAGTTCAGGTAACATAATGATATCAACGGTTTCATTAATGGTATCCGTTAATTGACGAAGATTCGATAAGTTATTTGCTTTGTCTTTCCAAATCAGGTTGGTTTGCAGCAATACTATGGATAATTCGTTTTGCATTTTTATTTTGAAGTAATATGTACTAAATGATGCTTCATATGTTTCACATAGTCTTCTGCTACAAATAAAGTCGTATTTTTATTCGCAGCATCTTTGTCAAAACACATTAATGTTTGCTGCTTATCAACGGGCATCTTTTCTAAAATAGCTATTATTTGTTTATTTAATAAATACCAAAGCTCAATCAATTCTTTTATATCCCGGTTTTGATAATCATTAAATGCCACCCAATTGTCCGGATGATACATAATATGTACATTCTCTTCATACTGTACCCGGATAAAACGCTGTATATTATTTTGTGCGGAATCTATAATATGACCTAATTCTTCTTTCTTACTCCAGTTATCCTTAGTTGGTTTGGCTGAGAAATCGTCTTCTCTTAGGAACGATAATAATAGATGGTACCTTTCAAGTGCCTCCTTTAGACCTATAATTATCTTTTGCATAATTGTTTTATTATTGTCACAATTCAATGCATGCATTGAATATTTTTTCTATCTTTATTATAAAATAAAGATACAAATGTCAACTAACAAATATCCGCATTTATTATCAGAACTGGATTTGGGTTTTACCAAACTTAAGAACCGTGTATTAATGGGTTCCATGCATACAAATCTGGAAGAAGAAAGCAATGGGTTTGCAAAACTTGCCGCCTTTTATGCAGAACGTGCCAAAGGTGAAGCAGGTTTAATAGTTACGGGAGGCTTTGCTCCAAATTGGGAAGGCTGGTTGAAACCGTTTGCAGGAAGAATGACGAATCACGGGCATGTAAAAAAGCATAAAGTGGTAACAGATGCAGTACACAGCGAAGGTGGAAAAATTGCCATGCAAATCTTACACGCCGGCCGTTATGCTTATCATCCATTGAGTGTGGCACCATCGAGAATACAGGCACCCATTAATCCATTTAAACCTCGCGCATTAACGGGCTGGGGTGTTCGCAGAACTATCAGTGATTTTGCAGACAGTGCAGCGTTGGCAAGAGAAGCAGGTTATGATGGTGTTGAAATTATGGGTTCCGAGGGCTATCTGATTAATCAGTTTATTGTAAAACATACCAA